>NZ_DALZSV010000077.1:0-8783 GCF_032014955.1 Moraxella sp. CTOTU47724 | reverse complement strand
AATCTCAACTTTAAAGCTTTCCGTTTCGACAACCGTATACATAGCAAACCTTTAATATATGATACATTGCATTATAATACTAAATCTACTAGTTAACAATCGATTTTAGAATGCTGAAAAATAGAAACTTTCAAAAATACTGTAATTATTCGATTTTGCTTATCAAGTCCACTCCCGCTTTCTTCAACTCCCCTTTCGCTGTTACATAGTGATATAGCGTACTACTGGGAATATCACCAAGCTCCCTGCAAATCGCTGGAATGCTTTTGGTTTGATCAGCCATCAGATGTTGGGCATATTTAAGTTTCTCAGCCGTCATGATTCTGGGCCTGCCACCTTTACGCCCCCGAGCCCTAGCAGCCGCAATCCCCTCTTTCACTCGCTGACGTATAATATTTCGCTCCATCTCAGCAAAGGCTGCCTGAATCTGTAAAAACGCTCGACCTGCGGGTGTGGTGGTATCCATCGGTGAGTTAATCGCTTTAAAGCCAATGTCTTTTTCAGCCAGTTCATCAATCAACTTTATCAAGTCACTGGCTAACCGCCCTAACCGATCCAAATCCAAAACAACAAGCACATCGCCTTTTCGCAAATAGTTGAGACAATCATCTAATCCTTTACGTTGGGAATTACTCCCCGATGCTTTGTCTTCAAAAATCCGCTCACAGCCGATTTCTTTTAACGCATCAACGTGACGGTCAAATCCGTTGCCCCATCAATAAACACGTTGGCACTCCACACCAGTATAGCTAGCCCCACTAAAAATGCCACAATCGCAATCAACATAAAAAACTCACTTTGCTATTCAATTAAAAAATGCGTTTTTACCGCTATCAATGATAAAAACGCATTTTAGGTATAGGATAGTTAAAGGCTAGGTTTGTTTTGGCAATGTCTTATTCAGATAAAAATAACCGATAATGCCTGCTAAAACTGAACCCATGACAATCCCTAATCGCTCATCAAACGGTTTAATCTCCAATCCTGCGAACGCCAAGCTCCCGATAAATAAACTCATGGTAAATCCAATGCCACATAGGGCAGCGACACCAATTACTTGACCCCAGTTCATGCCTTGTGGCAGATTGGCGAGCTTTAGCTTAACCCCAAGCCAACTAAATAACATCACACCCAGCATTTTACCGACTAGCAATCCCATGATAATGCCCAATGACACAGGGTGGGTGAGTGACGCCATAAAGCCTCCTTCCGCTCCCCCAAAATGGATCCCTGCATTGGCAAAGGCAAATACGGGCAAAATCAAAAAGCTCACTGTATGATGCAAATCATGCTCAAGTTCTTTTAACGGTGAGATTTTAGGGTTTGCCGAATCAGTCATTGGGATAAACATCGCCAGCAATACCCCAGCAATCGTGGCATGAATACCCGATTCAAGCATCGCCACCCATAACACCAATCCAATAATGACATACGCAGAAATACGAGTGACATTAAAACGATTCATGATAAACAATACTGCAAGCGTTAAAGCGGCAACCCCTAAGGCGGCTAGGTTTAACCCACTGGAATAAAACAAAGCAATGATTAAAATCGCCCCAATATCATCGAAAATCGCAATTGAGGTTAAAAACACTTTAAGCGACAGCGGCACTCGGCTACCCAGTAAGGTTAATACCCCCAACGCAAAGGCGATATCCGTGGCCGCAGGAATCGCCCAACCCTTAGCAAAATCAGGGTTTTGGTAGTTAAACATCAAATAAATTAAGGCAGGAAACACCATGCCGCCCATGGCAGCGAGTGCAGGTAAAATGATGTTGCGTGGGTTGGACAATTCCCCTACCATCATTTCACGTTTAAGCTCAAGCCCCACTAAAAAGAAAAACACTGCCATTAACCCATCATTAATCCAATGAAGCAAATGGTGTTTCACCACGAAATCACCAAAACTTATCGCAATCGGAAAATGCAATAAATGCTCATAGCTTTCTTGCAATGGCGAATTGGCAACAATCATTGCCAGTAGTGCAGCGATGGCTAAAACAATACCAGCCGCTGCATCCATCGCAAAAAACCGCTTAAGCGTTTGCTGAAAATTACTCATAGACCCTCCTAATATAAAAATAGCTATTTATTCTCTTTTGTGAATGCTATTCGCTGTTCAATTCTTTCTGCCACTTGCTTAGGGTCAACTTGTGAATTATCGAGTACCGCCGCCCACGCATACACGATATCATCTTCATAAATATGACCAAATCCTGCAGGCGTTTGGTTAGACGCTGGCATATCCAGAGATAATTCCCAAAAACTTAACACAGGCAACCATCTAGGTAAATGACTAACCCCTCGACCCTTGGGTTCTGCCATCCAGTCAGGTGCTTGCCATAGCATCTTGGACGACCACCACACGATAGGGTCTGTCGCATACTGCAAAAATACAATTCGTGGTGACTGCCAATCATTTGTCAGTTGTTTTAATGAGGCAGGATTATCCATAAATCGCACATGTTGTCCGCTGTGAATAATAGGCAAGGCTTCTGTCGAACCTTTATTCCGATTCGCCACCAGTTGTTGCCATAGTGGGCTAAATCTTGGCGTTCCCACCCACACCGCCCCATCAATACGATTAATGACATCATCATAATTGTTAAAAAGCGATTGACTGGCATACGCCCCTAACGACTCTCCTGCAAGCAGTAATTTAGGGCGTTTATCAATCGGCATTTGCTCAAGACGTTGTTTGACGGCATTTATCAACTCGCTATTGGCAAACGTGGCAAGCTCACCATTCAACAAAAACGAAAATTGACTGGGTAAATACGAGTATTGAATCGCCACCGTTGCCACATCGCCTTGGGTCAAATACTCAACCGCCTGACTGCTGTACTCTTCAATCCAGCCCCGTCCTGTAGCCCCTTGTATCACGATATAGCGGCGGGTAAACGCCTGCGTTCTATCCATCTCATCAAGGGCGGTCTGCACCATTTTTTCTAACAACGCTTTATCAGGTTCTTGACGATTCAAACCAACGAATACCCGAATCGGCTCTTTGGCAGGCAATCCTGTCAGCAAGCTAATATCCTTCTGCGACGCCCCAAGCGAGACAAAGCGTTGTCCAAAATGCCCCAACTCCTGCCACTGTTGGGCAGGTTTTTCTTTATTACTATGCCCCGTTTGCCCACTATCAAACCCTGATTTATACCGTGAGAATGGGGCTGATAAGGCATCGGGGTCAGAGATATCAAGTTGCATGGCACTATAGGCGACTTTCTCGACAACTTTGTGCCAGATATAATCTCGACTTAACGTAACCAATCCGACAATCAGTAGTAAAAAAGCCCCTGCTTTCATACTCATTTTTGTGGTAGTAGAAAACTGTGGAAAGCCACGTTCTACCCCCATCAACACCAATTGCTTTATCAAGCGAGCGATAAACACGACCAACCCCCAAATCAATAGACTTAAGAGCATTGACCCACTGACACTAAGTAATGACGGCGGTGTTATCTGGACCTGTTGGGCAATCTTGGCAGTAATTTGGTAATGATAACAGGCAAACCCAATAGCACCCATAAGTCCTACCAGCATTGTCACTATTGGCAGTGAACTTGGGTAATAGATACCTGATTTATCACTGGGTTTTGCAAATAAACGATATAACCAGTACCCCATAAGACCCAACACAACGCCAAGACTATAACCAGCGATAGCATTAATCCCACCACTGATTGCCTGCAACCACCAGACCCGTGGCAACAACATTGGTACATAGGACACATATAGACAAAAAAAACCCAGCATTAACCCAACTGCTGAACTATCTTTAATCTGTCGCTGTAGCCATTGAGCGACCAAATGCGTATTATTCATCTATTTTACTCAATAAAAAAAGGGTAAGACCATTGTCCTACCCTTCATTGTAAACGATTCGACGATTAGTAACGAGTAATCAACGCAATCGGCTCCTTTTCATCCATTTGCTCAGTGGGTACAAATACCACCTCACCACCGTTATGTCTAACCAATTCAATGATTTCACTAACCGCATCATCGGTTACACCCTCAGCAGTAGCATCATCTTGGACTTGTAGGGTCTGTGCTTTCTCATCAATCTTCGCAGGCACACTATGACCTTGACGAACCAATAGCGTTACCGCATTGCCTTCAAACGCCGAGCGATAGATTTGTTGCAAATCAGTACGCACCATCTTTTCATTACGAGCTTTTTCAAGGTCGCCTTTGGCAGTTTCGTAACGAGTCTGACGCTTTTGCTCAACGATGTCTTGAACGCCAGCAATAATGTCCTCTGGCTTGCTGTCGTTCAGATATGTTAAATTATCGACTTTACCAATAATCATATCAGGGCGGTCGCACACTTTTTCATAAAAACCAATATTGTGGCTATCACCCACCAAAATCACAGGTAGTGGTGATTTGTTATAAAGCTCTTGCAAGCTTTTATCAACACGGTTAAAGAACTCTTTTAAGTACATATCATCGTCTGATGAGCCTGTACGGTCTGCTTTACTGTTGTTGGGTAGCGTTGAGTTGTTAATAGGGAAGGTCAACTCGCTCATTGTTTGTTGACGTTCGCTACCGCCTTTAATTTCTTTAACCAGACGATTATTCACGCCTTCAATCAGACGGGCTTTTTCAGGCGTAACTACCAACACATAATAGCCAACCCCTTCTGATAAGTTACGCATGAGGTCACGGGTCGCAAACTTTTCACCAATGATGACTCGCTCAGCGGCATCAAAGGGCAAACGCACCACTTGAGCAGATTCAGGCGTGGCAAACACAGCCAGCGTATCTAAGTTATAGTTATGGTCAAGCTCATCGGTTTGGGCATGGATTTTTTCCATCACACTTGCAGCAACACGCTTGTCGTATTCATTGGTGACACGTTCTTCGACGATTTTAAGTTGGTTTTTTAGGGCAATTGCGTCTTGCTCATTGTCTGGGAAAGTACGGTGGGTCGGAATAAATACGCTAACCGCTGGATTACCTGTTTGCCCACGCAATGTTTTAAAAGTTTCTTTTAAATTGATGTTATTCATGTGTAACTCCCATTTTAAAATTAAATAAAAAATAAATATCAAAAACAAAACATAATAAGAAAATATATTTCTAAATATAGCAAAATATAGAATTTATTTTTCATATTTAAGCTAAAATTTGATTATATCAATCATAATAAGAATTAAAAGTAAAATATTGTATCGCTTATATATGGCAATGTTATAGTTAGCATCGTTTGAACAATAAAAACGAGTATTATAAAAGACGTAGATTTCAAAAGTTCTAGACTGGGATAAACGATAATGGTCTCATACCTAATCTGCCATTTATAACTAACTTAATGTCTAGAAACAAAATTTTGGGTCAAAGGGTAGATATAAATGCACTCACAAACGTGGCCTTGGCTTATCCGAAAGCGGCTAGACTGCTATAGTCTTCGAAGACAGAAAGTGCTACGGCGTTAGGCTCACTCACAGTACTATTTGTACAGTTTCGTTCGCCTGCCTTGTATCACTTTTATGTTTCTGTGACTATATTTCCCTAATTCTTTGCTGATATCGAATAAGGTAGAGTGTAAAAAAACAAGCCACACTTTAACCAGGGGTTATCTGAGAATTCGGGTCATATTGCACGCTAAGGAATTTTGTCGAGTATTATACCATTATAGATTCGCGTGATAATAGAACTAGCCTACGGAAAACAGATGTTTTCATAGAGTTTCTTATTTTCTTAAGTTTATGCCTATTTTTGTAAATTAACCTATCTATAAATCAGCGTTCAACACATCTTTAAACAGAGCTTATAAGAAACTTTCGATTACACTCACTAAAAGGTGTTTAATAGAAGGGCTCAAGTACTATGCAAAATGAGCAATCTCATCAATTAACTCAGGTTTTTTGCCTAATAATTTAAGTAAGACTTGCGCTGAGCCACTCGGTTTACGCTGACCTTGCTCCCAAGATTTTAACGTATTGACAGAAATACCTAAGGCTTTGGCAAATTGACTTTGCGACAAACCCGCTTTATGGCGGACTTGAGCCGTATCTGATATTTCTGTCGTACGTGCAAAGATACCTGCTTTGGTTTGGTTTAATGCTTCAATCAAATTGTCTCGCTCTGCTATCAAATCAGGTTCATCATCAATAATCGCTTGAACCGCTGCTTCAACATCGAAGTCTTTAGGAAAATTCGTTTTCATCAGTTATCCTTTTAGCTTTTGAAGCTCACTTGCCAAAATATTTTCTTGTTCATTTTTTGCATAGAAGTAAGACATCACAATCAGTGTAAGCATCCGACCATCCCATCTACCACCATTCTAAAAAATACGAGATAGTGCCCACTTATTTTGATCTGAACCCCGAAAGTTGGACACCCTTTTTAACGATTTTTGAAGTATTTCTACATAAATGGTAAAATTAAAAATATTTTTTGGGATTTATTGTTGTTCACCAAGTCACTTGCCTTATAAGGTTTTTAAAATTCTCGAAAACTCTAGCAATAACTTGCTCTCTTGGTTCATTCCAAAGCTTAGATAAACTATTGATTACTGGCATAACTTCGCCAGGCAAAATTGGCTGATTTTTACTCTTAACAAATGGGCCATCCGTTTCAGTGATAATGCAGTTTTTGGGAATTCTGCTGACGAGCTGTTTTCCTTTGTTGGTTGAGAGCATCCTTTGATTTACTGAAAACCAACAGCCATTAGCTATCGCTCTGTTTAATTGAATTTCATTTCCTGTGTACCAGTGTAGAACAGGTACGCCATTTGAAAAATGATTTTTTAAACAGTCAAGTACGCTATCCACAGCCTGAAGACTATGAATGGTTAAAATTTTAGGAGTAGACTTATTCGATTGTATAACAATATGCTCAAAAACTTTCTGTTGAATCGATTGAAATTGTTTTAGTGAGCGCGAGCCATCTAATCCTATTTCACCTATATATTTTGTGTCGTCCACTAATAGGTCAAATAAATCTAGTTCATCACTTCGTTCGTGAGCTATCTGTGGATGCAAACCAAGAGCTGTTTGAATTCTTTGATGGTTTTCTGCAAGTTCCTTTGTACCGAACCATGCTTTAGGTGTTGTCGTGACTGATAGAATATAACTTGAAGCATCGCATAAAGAAGCGACTTTATGCGGATTTTCATATAAATCCAAATGGCAATGCAGATCAATCAATGGGTACATTAGACAGTTACATCCAAATTTTGAGTTTGTAAATAATTTTTCACTTCACCCATTCCCCTTAAAACAGTATCTATAATGCTCTGACGTTCAGTTTTCTCAAATGGTAATGAACCCGACCTTGCCACCCAAATATTTTTATTCGAAGCATTTTCTAAACTCTGAATAGCGACAATCATAGACATCAAATCGTCTCTATTATTGGGGTTTTTGATGACATGGTTTAAAACTGGGAATTGGTATGGTGTATTATCATTATAAGTGGCTGCATTAAAAGAAGCTCGCCTAATCAAGCATGGCACACATCTGCCGCATTGAATACCTGAGCGTTTCCATTTACCACAGGAAACTGTATCAACGGCAACCTTTTTCAGTAAAGCCTGATTTTGGCAGTCTACTATCATCTCACCCTTTGTTTTAAACTGGTAAGGATTCAATAGCTTAACAGGTAAACCAATATTGATGAACAATTCGTTCAGCTTTCCTAAAAAAAAGGGATGAGTCGTTCTTGTACTCAATGAACCAATTCGTCGAGCTGTTAATGGTGGATTGATCGAAATAAGCCCATTTTCTGGGATATAAAGGTTAACGGTTTGATTATTATAGTGGTTTTTTGATAACGCAGTAGCAATCAATGCTCCAAATGCAATAAAGTTAAAACTCCGTGTTCTCATTTGTACATCGACTGGGATTTCTTTTACTTTTCTTGGGTTTGCGACGACTTGAAATTTAGCATTAGTAAGGCGAAGTTTGTTATAAACATCATCCTGTTTTTCCCTATCTTTTGGATAAGCATGGCTGACTAGTACAGGTTTTTTCCCTTGTTGTGTTAAATCTATGGCTCCAATCATACTATCGAGACCGCCAGAGAATAAACAAACCGAGTCATGATTATCGATGTGTATTTTTCGAGCTCGTCGATGCGTTATCTTACTTGGTATTTGAAAATCACTTTGACTAAATTCAAAATCCCATAAGTCACCGCTGAGAAAATGTAAAGTTTCTTGAAGTAATGATCTTTGTTGTTGCCACAAATCTGGTTCTAGTAAAGGTAGATGAACCTTAAATTGACGACACCAAGCATCTTCTGCTCTGGTGTTTCGTTCAACGAAAGTATCAGCGGCAGTAACTGCTAACGATAACATCATTAAGTCAAAAGCTGTTTCGTCAGGCTGTTCTTGTAATCTTCTGAATTCTTGTAAAGCAGCTCCGCCAATACTGTTGTACATACCTTCCAGTGCAGATTTGCCAAACATCCGGACTGGTAATACATTACTTGACATATTAGGTAATTTAGTGGGGTCAGTCTCAAAATATAGTTCAATCATTTAGATAGTCCTCCCACTCGGTCCAAATCTCTTTAAGTGCGGTTTTTTGGATGGTTTCAATGTCATTGCGGGTTAGTGTATCTTTGTTTTCTTTTAGCTGTTCACTCATATGTTTATCTACACAAGATTCAATCAGAGCATGTAAATCATTTTCTAGTTCAAGAAATTTCTCTGGCGTATCTGCCTTGTCAAACGATGTTCTGGAATCTAGCATAATTTCTTCAAATAAGTATTCTGAGGTGTAATTAAGCATTAAATCAATAATCAAATCATCAGAAATTTGACTAGC
>NZ_DALZSV010000076.1:0-8941 GCF_032014955.1 Moraxella sp. CTOTU47724 | reverse complement strand
AGTTTCTAGCTTTTTATCAAAAAATTTTTCCATGCTTATATTCTCTACAAAGGTTTCTTCCAATTTAGAAGAAATCATACGTTTTTCTAATTATGGAATCAATACATAAATGTATTTAGTACATAAATTAAGAAGAGTTGTACATATATTAAATATATTTAAAATCAATTATTTAAGCTATATATGGATTGAGTACATAGAACTAGAAGAGTTGTACACTTATGCGATAAATCATAAGAAGAGTTGTACATCTATACAAGAAGACTTGTACATATAAACTAGAAGAGTTGTACATGTATTGGCTCGAAAAGCCTTGCTACATAAGGCGTTGAGAGCTCCTACAATATATATAATATTACAATTATTACAATAAAGACTTTTTTTGAAAAAAAAATTTAAGAATAAATGTTTATTAAATAAGATTTGTAATGTCGTTAATTTCATGGCGTAATCACTAAACTTTTAGTTACCAATAAAGTAATCTATTGAATAGCATTTACTGATTGATTCTAAAGCATATAGGCTTATAAATCGAAAAAAGGTATATAGGGTAGCATGTATCTATAAAAATAGCTCTAAAGCGTTCCTATGAGCATTTAGAGCTATGTATTGTAGCCAGAGTGAATTAATCAATTAAAGACTACCACCAACACCTTTAAATTTTTCCACAAAGTTGGCTATTTTTTGGAAAACAGTTTGCTTCTTAGTAAGGTATTCAGGGTTTAATGGACTCATTTTGGGTAAGATATCATTAAGTTCAGTACCATTCTCACTGGCATATTCACGTTTGAGTGATGTTAAGATATAGCGTTTTGCTGAGTCTGCATTAAGATTTTCATCATCAATAAGAAATTGGGCTTCTTTTTGCTGTGCGGCTTGGGCAAATTTAAAAAATTCGTCGATGATGTTAGCTTTGTCTTTGATAGTGTCTAAATTGGTCTGGTTAATGAAGTCTACGACTAGGCTTTCTTTAGCACGGTTACCAATATTGGCTCGAATAACACGGCGTATTTCTTCCACCAATTCGGCTTTACTTTTAACTTTTTTGTTATGTTCAAAGATTAACTCAAGAATGTAGTCTAGATTGATTTCCTGAGATTTGAGCAAATCGACCTCAAAGACTACGTCATCCCAATCAATAGTGGCTTTATTCTGGTTATCAGCGTCTTTTTGCCGACGAATCCAATCTCGAATGTCGTTATAACTGGAGCGATAATCTTGAATAAGCCTTGCTGATGGTATTTCGATAGATTGCATGGTCTGAATATCATCATCGGTAAGATAGTAAGTTTGTTTGAACGTTTCGACGGCTTCGGCATCGTTGATATCTAGCGTTTGCAGGGCTTGCAGTCCCGCAAATTCGTCATAGTTTTGCAGGATATTATCGGCTCGTAGGTATTCACCGAATAGCTTGGCAAAGTCTCTTTTGTCTTTCTCGGTGACGATATTATCAGGGTCTGGGAAACGCTGTTGAAGCTCGGCGACTACGTCAAGGTAGCCACGGCACGCTTCTCCTGTGCTTACGTCGGTATAGCCCTGCATATATTCGTCATAGCTCTTTTCAAGGACAACGTTTTTGGTATTTTTATCGCCAAACAGGGTAATAGCGTCGATGGTCGCCTGCTCTAGGTCACGGAAGGTCACGATATTACCAAAGGTTTTGGTGGCATCATAAATGCGATTGGTACGAGAATAGGCTTGTATTAGCCCATGATAGCGTAAGTTTTTATCGACAAACAGCGTGTTTAGGGTCGGAGCATCAAAGCCTGTCAGAAACATCCCAACCACGATTAACAAATCAATTTTTTCTGCTTCTGGTAATGGTCTATTGTCGCTATCCTTGCCCTTGACTCGTTTGGATAGGTCTTTATAGTAATTTTCAAAGGATTTGCTTTCGGTGCTATAGTTGGTTTTAAACTGGGCGTTATAGTCGCTGATGGCTAAATCGAGAAATTCTTTGGCAGTAGCATCCAACGCACTGGGTTCAAACGTTTCATCAATAATATCCCCCACTGCCGTTTGTTCTTCGTTCGCTGTGTAAGAAAAGATAGTGGCAACCTTTAAAGGACGTTCTAAGCCCCCTTTTACGCCATTATGGAGCTGTTTTAGGGCTTCGTAATACAATTTGGCACTATCGACACTACTGACGGCAAACATGGCGTTAAAGCCCTTATTTGACGCATTTAGGCGATGGGTCTTTTGCTTGAAGTTGTTTAGAATATATTGGGCAATTTGTTTGATGCGTTCTGGGTGTTGCAACGCCTGTTTATTTTCGGCAGCGGTGAGTTTTTCAAGATCTTTTTCTTTTTCGATGGCTTTAAACTGTGGACGTACATCGTTGTAATCGACTTTGAATTTTAACACTTTCTCATCCCGAATCGCATCGGTAATCACATATGAATGTAGTTCACGTCCAAAGACACTTGCCGTGGTTTCTGAGCCTAACGCATTTTCTGGAAAAATCGGTGTTCCTGTAAAGCCAAACTGATAAAACTTCTTAAATTTACGCTTCAGGTTTTTTTGGGCTTCGCCAAACTGCGAGCGATGACATTCATCAAAGATAAAAACCACCTGCTTATCATAAATCGGCAATTTATCTTCGCTTTTCATCAGGTTGTTAAGTTTTTGGATGGTCGTGACCACGATTTTATTATCATCGCTTGCCAAGTTTTCTTTGAGTTTGGCGGTGCTGGTCGAGCCGTTTACGCTATCGGGGCTAAAGCGTCGGTATTCTTTCATGGTTTGATAGTCCAAGTCTTTTCTATCAACCACGAAAAACACCTTGTCAATAAATGGCAATGCAGTAGCAAGCCGTGCCGCTTTAAAGCTGGTCAAGGTCTTGCCTGAGCCTGTGGTATGCCAGATATAACCGCCACTCTCGACCTTACTCCAGTTTTTGGCTTGAAACGAGCTGTTAATTTTCCATAAAATCCGCTCGGTGGCGGCGATTTGGTAGGGTCGCATTATCAGTAACGTATTACTGACATCAAACACGCTGTAATGCAAAAGCACATTGAGCAAGGTTTTTTTCTCAAAGAATGTGGCGGTAAAGTCCTTTAAATCTTTGATTAAGGTATTGTCCGACCTTGCCCAGTTCATGGTAAAGTCAAAGCTGTTTTTGTCCCGTTTGGTGGTGTTGGCAAAATAGCGGGTATCCGTGCCGTTTGAGATGACAAAAATTTGTAGATATTTATACAGTGATTCGTCTTTGTTAAAGCTTTCTTTGCTGTAGCGATGCACTTGGTTAAAGGCTTCACGAATCGCTACGCCCCGTTTTTTGAGTTCGATTTGTACCAATGGTAAGCCATTGACCAAGATGTTTACGTCATAGCGGTTGCGGTGTTTGCCTGTTTGGCTAAATTGTCCAATGACTTGTAGTGAATTGCGGGTGATATGGTCTTTGTCGAGTAGGTAGATGTTTTGCAGGCGACCGTCATCAAAGGTAAAATCGTGGATATGGTCATTGTGGATTTTGCGGGTTTTGTCGATAATGGTATCGCTTGGGCGGTCTAGGTAATCGGTCAAAAAGCGTTGCCATTCGCTATCGCTAAAGGTGAGATTGTTGAGTTTTTGCAGTTGCTCACGGGCGTTGGTTAATAGCTTGGTGTGATTGGTGATGTCTTTGCGGTATTCATAGCCTTGATTGGTCAGGTCGTCAATGAGTTCTTTTTCTAGGTCGGCTTCGGTCTGATAGCTGCCTGTTTGCTCAATTTTGGTGTATTTGTCGAGTACAATAAAGTGATTGGTTTCGGCGATGGGTTTATATGTTGTGGTCATAGGGGTATCTTTATAACTGGCTGATGATATGTGTATGTATTGATGTGTATATATTTTTAATATACAGTTAAATGTATAAATCTATAAATATGCTAAACGTTTATAAGGTTAACTGTATGTTAAGTTATGGCTATCTATATATTGATGAGTATCAATGTATAAATTTATCTAACTACTAATAAATATATAAATTTAACTGTATATGTTTATATGTATACTATGAGATATAAATATTTGTGTGTATGTATTTATATGTATGCTATTTTAATTTTTAGGAAAATCAATTAGTTGCTCTCGGTAGTATTCGTATTGCTGCTCACGTAGGGTGATTTCTTTGGGTAAGCCTTCAGTGATAGAGTGGGTTAGGGCTTCAAATTTATCTAAAATATTTACAATTCTTTTTTGCTCATCAAGCGGTGGGACAGGGAAAGAGTATTTTAAAATTGCCTCTTTATTGCCTCGTGGCATTTTTGCACCTTTAGCATTTTGCATATTAAAATCAAAGAACTTATCATCTGCTAAAATTTGATACAGATATCTAGGCAAAATATTTTTATCTTTCAGATGAATAACTAAAACGTCGCCATTTGTTCCACCTATTTGATTTGCCTGCCAAATCTTTTTCAAATAAGGGCGGATATTGCCAATCAAAATATCATTTTCAAAATATGCTGTTAAATTTCCACTGGTAGGTAAGTAACTTGAATTGGTTTTACCCATTCTATTTTGCAAAAGATTATCCACCCCAATGTAATTTTTTTCATTAAGTTTATCAAATGATATACGAGATTTTGAATACTCGGCAACTTCACCCAAACTTTTCCAAATAATTTCATTATCCGAAAAAGTCAATAATTTATCACGATAATATTGATATTGTTTCTCGCGCATATTAAGCTCGGCTGTCAGCTCGGCTGTCAGCTCGGCTGTAACGGCTGTAAATGCGTCCAAAATTCGTACAATCTCGGCTTGAACGTCAAACGGTGGGATTGGGATTGGAATTTTTTCAATCTGATTACTCATCAACTTAGGATTTCCCATTCCTGAATAAACATAATGTTTAGCTTGAGTGGAAAGCCAGTAAAATAAAAACTTGTAATTTAGCTCACTGATATTTTTTATTTTAATTAAACCGCAAACATTAGTTATCGAAAACTTACCATTTCTATAAAACACAGTGCCAGCATTTGCTCCATCTGTCGTCCAACTTACGTACTCACCGTCATAATCAAAAGAGTCAATTTTTCCTATTTGACCATTGTTTGCAGTTTGAGAGCTGTAAACAGGATAATCACCAATATTTTCAGTTAAATACTGTTTTGACATTACACGTCCACGGCTAAGATTAGAAACTTGACCTAATGACTTCCACTCAACTTTTTGCCCTTTTAACAACTTATCCAAAATCGCACTCACGCCCCTGCCTCCGCCATCATTCTATCAATATCCGCAAAGGCATTTTCCAATCGCTCAATATGGTATAACTCATACATATCCACGATAAACTGCGTAATCCCTAGCGATTCCCACATTGCCAACACCTTTTGAGCCGAAACCTGTCGATACTCAGCATAACGCTCTAACAAATAAATAAAAAATGCGTATTCCTTGCTCATACTTCATCCGCCCGTAAATACAGTGAATTGCGTGGATTGCCTGTCACTTGCTCACTTTCCCACATATCAAAAATAATCAAGGGACTTACCTTGTATAACTCAAGCTCTGGGTCTTGTAACATGGCATAAGTTTCCGAGCTGATAAACGCCTTAATCGCTTGCAATTCATCAAAACCGTATTTTTCAACGATATGTTGCACCACATGACGGTCAAAAAAATCTAACGTTCGAGCTGATACAGCGTTCATACGATTTTGCTCCCTTGATAAGTCAAATAGCCTAAGCTAATCTCACTACAAAACGCATATTGGTCAGTCAAATTCTGCGGTAATAAACGCCGAACCGCTTCTTCTTGGGTATATCTGCCATCCATATAATCATCAATGACAGGTAAAGTGGCATCATTGGCAACAGGACCAATCACGATATCAAAATCAAACAGTTTTAACGCTTTGCGATTATTAACGACAAATTCGAGCCAATCGGCATTGGCATTGTCAAAGTGCATCAAATTTAAAGCAATCGCACGATCTTCATCAAAGGAATAAATATTGATAATGGCTTGTCCCTGTTGACGTCTTTTAAAAACCAGTTTTGCCCAGCGTTCCGCTTGAGCATAGCTACTGGTCAAATAAAATCCACAACCAAAATCTAAGGCTCGTAAATTGGGTAAAATCTTTGGCATATCGACAGCGACATTGCTACCGTGATAGAGTGTTATCATGCCTCAATCTCCGCCACAATTGCATCAATCTCTTTGCGTAACCTATCAATATTGGCAACCGTCTGGGCAAGTTCGGCATTTAATGTTTGAATATCAATCACTTCACGGGTGTCTTCCGCTTCCACATAGCTACTCACTGCCAAATTATAGTCATTTTCGGCAATCTGACTGTTTTCAACCGACTTGGCAAAATAGGGAATATCTGTTTTGCTGGCGAAAACATCGATAATCTGGGCAATGTGTTCATCGGTTAGCATGTTAGTATTGGTTTCTTTTTTAAACAGCTTACTGGCATCAATGAACTGAGTTTTATTATCGGCTTTATGTTTTGATAAAACTAGAATATTTACCGCAATCGACGTACCAAAAAATAAGTTGGGGGCAAGTGAAATCACCGTTTCGACAAAGTTGTTATCGACCAAGTATTGTCGGATTTTTTGTTCCGCACCGCCACGGTAGAAGATGCCTGGGAAAGAGACAATCGCCGCCCGTCCTTTACTCGATAAATATGCCAAGGCGTGCAGAATAAAGGCAAAATCTGCCTTTGACTTAGGAGCCAGTACGCCCGCAGGGGCAAAACGCTCGTCATTAATTAGCGTTGGGTCATCGCTACCCACCCATTTGACAGAGTAGGGGGGATTCGACACAATGGCATCAAACGGCTTATCATCGCCAAAATGGGGCTCAAGCAAGGTATCGCCCAGCATCATATTGAACTTATCGTAATTGATATTATGCAAAAACATATTCATACGAGCCAGATTATAGGTCGTGTGATTGATTTCTTGCCCAAAAAATCCCTCTTCGATGATATGCTCATCAAATTGCTTTTTGGCTTGCAATAACAGCGACCCTGAACCCGCCGCAGGGTCATAAATCTTATTTACGGTTGTCTGACCATGTAATGCCAGTTGAGCAATCAATTTAGAAACGTGTTGTGGGGTAAAAAATTCACCGCCTGATTTGCCTGCGTTGGCAGCATAGTTAGAAATCAAAAATTCGTACGCATCACCAAACAAATCAATATGGTTGTCTTCAAAATTACCAAAATCTAAATCTTCCACACCTTTTAGCACGGCCGCAAGGCGTTTATTTTTGTCTGCGACTGTATTACCTAAACGGCTACTGGTGGTGTCAAAATCGCCAAATAACCCTTTAATATCAGGTTCGGAAGGGTAGCCTAGGGCAGACGCTTCAATATCTGAGAAAATATTGGCTAAATCCGTATTTAAACTGTCATTGGTGTTAGCATTTTTCGCCACATTGCTAAATAGCTGACTGGGATAAATAAAATAGCCTTTGGTCTTAATCGCATCATCTTTGATACTGGCTAAAATAGGACTGTCATCGGGGAAGGTGGCGTAATTGATGCTATCGTCACCCCCTTCGATATAACTCGCAAAATTCTCACTGATAAAGCGATAGAATAATGCCCCTAACACATACTGCTTAAAATCCCAACCATCGATGGAACCGCGCACATCATTAGCAATTTGCCAAATACGACGTTGCAGCTCTGCACGTTGCTGAATAGCGGTCATAATATATCCTAAAAATAAACATTAACTTGATGGCTGACTTTCAGCGACAGGCTTCTCGAAAATAAACACATCTTTGGGCTCGCAATCCAAATAAATGCACAACTTATCTAACGTCTCAAAATCAATCCGAGAGGATTCATTATTAAAAAGCCGATAAAGCGTTGTCCGATTTACACCCGAATCACGTTCTGCATCTGCAACACGGAGCCCACGTTGGGCAAAAAGCACAGGTAAATTCAACTTAATCATAGAAAAACCAAATAAATGACAAAAAATGCTTGACTTAGTTTTCTTTATGTTTTAATTTATTTCCTGTAGAGAAAACAAAATTAAATATAAAGAAAATTATATTTCCTTTTGATTTGCTATTATCGCATAGGAATGAATAATTTACCAAAAAATATCCCGAAAGGAGCACAAAAATGCACCCAAACCCCGTCATCCAACACCTCTATGACCAACTTGACCAAAGAAAAAGCCGCCAACAACAAATTAGTCTGCTAGTCAGCAAACTTATCAAAGAACAACATATTCAACTGGGCGATGGACTGTACATACATCTTGGCCAAACCAAACGCTGCAGCAATACCCAAGCCATTCAACAATGGATTCAGACCATTTATGACACCATTGACACGGGTGATTATCAAGAAACTTACCGAAAACTTGAGCACGAATTCTTAGCTTTAATGCCAGAACTACTATAACCCATCTTAACGATACTAAAGAAAGGAAGTACGCATGAATCTACACTACATCCAACAAAACAGCCTAAACCCGTTTGAATTTCAAATCTGCCAAGCTTATTATGAAAACCCTAACAAGCACACCACACCCTTGGCACACTTACAGCAACTGTGCAGCCAGTATCACATCACCTTGGATCAACTTGCTGCCATTACCCAAAAGGTTAAAGCCTATCACCCGCATACTTACTGTATGGCTTGCAATATCGCTCAGCGAATCACCGAACCTGACTATCGCAATAGCCAACATCTGCAACAACTTGACTATATCTGCGATGACTGCCAATCATTTATCCATGCGCCTAAACAATGCCAACATTTCGCCACTATTCATATGCTAACTAGCAAAGCAATCATTGATGATTTGCCATATTAAATAGGCAACTGAATTTATTTTTATTGAGCAAAAAGCCTTAAAAAAATTAGTAGGGTGGCATAATAAACTAAGCCATCCTAATACCATTGAAGATAGATTGTTCTAAAGTAAGCATCCGACCAACCCCTATTGCATTTTCCAAACATGAGGCAGGAGCTCAT
>NZ_DALZSV010000075.1:0-9171 GCF_032014955.1 Moraxella sp. CTOTU47724 | reverse complement strand
ATTTGAGCAAGTATAGGTCTTCTTTTTTTACACGTCTGAGAGGATTTTATGTCAGAGAAAGACAATATTGCAACCTTGCACGTCAATGGCCAGGACTATGAGCTTCCTATCATTGAAGGAACATTAGGCGATCCTGTACTCGATATTAAGGCCGTACCCCAAGCTGGTTTTTGGACATACGATCCAGGTTTCATGTCAACCGCTTCCACTGAATCAAAAATCACCTTCATTGATGGTGATAAAGGTATCTTATTACACCGTGGTTACCCAATTGACCAATTAGCTGATAAAGCAGAATACTTAGAAGTTGCGTATGCACTCATTCATGGTGAATTACCCAATGCTGAGCAAAAAGCCGATTTCTATGAAAAAGTTCGTAAACATTCAATGGTAAATGACCAATTACGTCGTTTCTTTGAAGGTTTCCGCCGTGACGCTCATCCGATGGCGATTATGGTTGGTGTGATGGGTGCGTTATCTGCGTTCTACCACAACAATCTTGATGTGAGCAAACAAGACCATCGTGAAATCACCGCGATTCGCTTGATTGCCAAAGTGCCTACTATTGCCGCAATGTGCTACAAATACAGCAATGGTCAACCATTCATGTATCCCCGTAATGATTTAAACTACGCTGAAAACTTCTTACACATGATGTTTGCAACCCCAGCGGATGTTAACTATAAAGTCAATCCAATCCTTGCAAAAGCGATGGACAAAATCTTTACCTTACATGCTGACCACGAACAAAATGCTTCGACGTCAACTGTACGTCTAGCAGGTTCTACGGGCGCTAACCCATACGCTTGTATCGCGGCAGGTATTGCGGCTCTATGGGGACCTGCGCACGGTGGCGCCAACGAAGCTGTACTTAAAATGCTTGATGAAATCGGCAGCGTAGACAATGTTGATGAATTCATGGAAAAAGTAAAACGTAAAGAAGTGAAATTGATGGGCTTTGGTCACCGTGTTTATAAAAACTTTGACCCACGCGCCAAAGTGATGAAAGAAACTTGTGACGAAGTATTGGGCGAGCTTGGTATCAAAGATCCACAACTTGAACTAGCGATGAAACTTGAACAAATCGCCTTGAATGACCCGTACTTTAAAGAGCGTAACCTATATCCAAATGTTGACTTCTACTCAGGTATCATTCTAAAAGCCATCGGTATTCCAACCTCTATGTTTACCGTAATCTTTGCTTTAGCACGTACTTCTGGTTGGATTAGTCATTGGTTAGAAATGCACTCTGCACCTTACAAAATCGGTCGTCCACGTCAGTTATATACTGGCTACACACAACGTGATTTTGTACCAGTTGAAGACCGCGATTAAGCCAATACGTCAAACCAAAAAACCCAGTGCACAACTGGGTTTTTTATTGAGTAAAATTTAATAATAATTTAATAATAAAAAAGGACGTCTTATGACGCCCTTTCTTTAATCAAGTGTCACTTGAATTAAGTATCACTTGCCAATCTCTTCACCTTACTTATAAAACGCATTGGCAGTATAAGTATGGTCAGTCTCATCAATCACTTGGGTTAATTCTGGTATTTGCTGTTTTAGCGAGACTTCAACCCCTTGTTTTAGCGTCATATCAACTGCAGAGCAGCCCTGACAGCCGCCGCCAAATTTGAGCACTGCGGTGATACCAACCCCTTCTTCATGTACCAAATCCACCAATTGCACGTTACCGCCATGCGCCGCTAGATTTGGATTGATTTCTGAAGACAACACGTAATTGATACGCTCCTCTAGGCTCGCATTTTCACCCAGTTTTGGCACTTTTGAGTTGGGCGCACGAAATGTCAATTGCCCACCAAAACGGTCTTTATTGTAATCAATCACCGCATCTTCAAGATAAGGAATAGACGGGGTGTCTATATAAGCAGTGAATGTCTCATAATCCAATTTTAAATCGTCAGGATTGTGTTCATCTGGCTGGCTATATGACATACAGCATTCTGCTCGCGGCGTGCCTGGATGTTCAACAAAAATACGCACGCCGATGCCGTCAGTATTTTGTTTTGCCAACAACTCAGTCAGATAACCTTGCGCTGAATCGGTAATTTTGATATTTGTGGTTTTTTCTGTATCGCTCATATGTCACCCTAGCTTGTCATCAATTTTTACCCATATTTTAGCATAAACTTGAGTAATTTACTCGGATTTTATTGGGGGTGGTTTTTTGGCTTATCAAGGGTCGTCACAATATTTTTTAGTCAAGCTAAAACTCCAATCTAGTCATTATCTTTAACCAAAAATAACTTGGCATTGGTTGAAAGTTTAGGCAAGATAGTTAAAAAACATGCTTTATCACCGAATTTTATCACCAAAACGCTATTGGATAGACCGAGGGCGTTATCATTCGCAAGGAGTTTGCGTCATGCCAAATAACACGACTGACACTATCACGGTTACTAAAAACGACATTACCGAAGATAAAGGGCGTTTTAGCACACCCAAAAATAAAAAAGGCTATCAATATGACTATTTGGTATTTATCGGGCGTTTTCAGCCGTTTCACTTAGGTCATAAATCGGTTGTCGATGAAGCATTAAAGCTTGCTGAAAATGTGATTATGCTCATTGGCTCTGCCAATTTGCCAAGTAGTATTCGCAATAGCTTTAGTGTTGAAGCGCGTAGCCAGATGATTTTGGGCGCCTTTGACAACAAAGATGCCAAACGCATCCATTGTGTCGGTTTGGATGATGCCTTATACAATGACACAAAATGGCTTCAATACGTGCAGCAGTGCGTGAAGTCGGTTACCGGCGATTTAAACGCCAATATTGGTCTAATTGGACATTCAAAAGACAGCTCATCATATTACTTGTCACTTTTTCCAAATTGGCAGTCAGTGGCTGTGCCCAATTTTCATGAGTTGTCTGCCACGCCAATTCGCGAAGGCTTTTTGCTGGGTGCCGATCCGCTAACCGACGCGGTACCGCAATCGACAACCGATGTCATGAAGGCATTTAAAAAGACCGAAGCATTTAAACGCCTACACGATGAGGCTGGCTTCATCGATAAATACAAAAAACAATGGGAATCAAGCCCCTATCCACCCACCTTTATGACGGTTGATGCCGTGGTCATTCAATCAGGACACATTTTATTGGTGGAGCGTCGTGGTATGCCAGGTCAAGGGCTATGGGCATTGCCTGGTGGCTTTATTGACCCTAAAGAGACGCTATTTGACGCCTGTATTCGTGAGCTACGTGAGGAGACACGGTTAAAAGTGCCTGAAGCGGTTCTGCGCGGTTCGCGCCATAGTCAACATACCTTTGATGACCCGTATCGCTCGGCTCGTGGTCGTACCATCACCCAAGCGTTTTACTTTATGCTCAAAAATGACCCCAAAGGCTTACCGTCGGTGAAAGGTGGCGATGATGCCAAAAAAGCGTTTTGGCTACCCTTGGCTGAATTAAGAGCCGATAAACTGTTTGAAGACCATTATGCCATTATTTGCAAAATGGTCGGTCTCTGATTTTTTCCCGCCAAACTGATAGACGGTTTGGTTTTAACCTGCGCAAGCAATCACCAGAGGAGTTCTGTGATGTTTAGTCAAAATTTTGACAATTTTATTTTAAATACCGATAGCTACAAGACGTCGCATTGGCTGCAATATCCGCCAAACACCGAGTATGTATCTAGCTATATTGAAGCGCGTGGCGGCAATAGTAACTTTGAAAATGTGCTATTTTTTGGTCTACAAGCTTTTTTAAAACAGTATCTTACCAAACCCATTACCGATGCTGATATAGATGAAGCCAAAGTGCTACTTGCGGCTCATGGCGTACCGTTTAATGAAGCAGGCTGGCGACAATTAGTCGCCAAACATGGCGGTCTATTACCGCTGCGCATTCAAGCGATACCAGAAGGCATGGTGGTACCAACGGGTCAAGTATTGTGTCAGGTGGTGAATACCGACCCTGAGTTTTACTGGTTGACGAGCTATATCGAGACCACACTATTGCGTGCTATTTGGTATCCTAGCACTGTGGCAAGCCTTTCTTATTATTGTAAACAAATCATCAAAGCAGGCTTGGAAAAATCGGCCGATAACTTAAATAATCTACCGTTTAAATTGCATGATTTTGGCGCACGTGGGGTGTCTAGCCTTGAATCGGCTGCACTCGGCGCTCTTGCGCACTTGGTAAACTTTTCCGGTACGGATACCTTAAGCGCGATTGTGGCTGCCAATCGTTGGTATGGTATGCAAAATGACATGACGGCTTTTTCCATTCCCGCAGCAGAGCATAGCACCATGACCACTTGGGGTCGTGAGCATGAGGCGGATGCCTATGGCAATATGATTGCCAAATTTGGCGGTGAAGGTAAAACCTTTGCGGTAGTTAGTGATAGCTACGATTTATGGAATGCCATTGATAATATTTGGGGTGGTGAGCTAAAAGAAAAAGTAGCGCAAACAGGCGGCACGTTGGTCATTCGTCCTGATAGTGGCGATCCGATTAAAGTGGTGCGTGAAGCCTTACAGCGCCTTGCAGCAAAATTTGGCACTACCACCAACTCAAAAGGCTACAAATTACTGCCAAGCTATGTGCGACTCATCCAAGGGGATGGTATTAATCCCACCAGCATGGGTAAAATAATTGATGCGGTGATTAAAGCAGGATTTAGTAGTGACAATATCACCTTTGGGATGGGTGGCGGGCTACTGCAACAAGTCAACCGTGATACCTTGAATTTTGCCATGAAGACCAGCAGCGCACGGGTGGACGGTTTTTGGCAAGACGTATATAAAGACCCAATTACCAGTGTGAGCAAACGCAGCAAACGCGGGCGTTTAGCCTTGGTCAAACATCAGGGTAGTTATATGACGCTGCGTGAAGATGAGCTTGCTGAGCAAAATAATTTATTACAGGATGTATTTTTGAACGGTGATTTATTAGTTGATGATACGCTAACCGCGATTCGTCAACGCTCATCCGTAAAATCATAATTGAACTTGTCGCAATCTCAACAGCCGTCTTAATCAGACGGCTTTTTATCGTTAAAGCTAATTAACCCCTGCCATTGCCAAATATTTTTGGTGCAACTGTTCAAGTTTTAAATACAAATCGTCTAAGCTACCATTGTTGTCGACAATGTCATCGGCTTGTCTGAGCCTGTCATGACGCGACAGTTGATTTGCCATAATATTTTGAATACGTTCAGGCGTTTGACCATCACGTTGACTGGCGCGCTCAATCTGCAAGGATTCATGACTATCGACCACCAATACTCGCTCACACAGATTCGCCAGCCCTGCTTCGGAGGCTTCTAGCAGTAAGGGTGCTACCAAAATTACATAGGGCGACTGGGCAGTTGCTAGTAATTCTTTGGCACGGCTGCGAATAGCAGGATGGGTAATTTGTTCCAAATCCATTAACGCTTGCGCACTGCCAAATACATGCTCTCGCATGACACGACGATTAAGCTCACCTGCCTCATCAATCACCCAGTCACCAAATTTGGCGACAATTTTTTTTAGTGTTGGCGAATCTTTGGCAACGACTTCACGTGCCAATACATCTGCGTCAATAATAACAATTCCATGCTCATCGAACCAACGGCTCACTTGTGATTTGCCGCTACCGATGCCACCTGTAAGCCCCACTACCAACATCGCAATCCCTCCTTGATTCACGGATAATTGACCCATAAATGACGTTATGACATTTTGCCTAGATACCACGACATTATTGATTGCCCATACAAAAGTGCTATCATGCCAGCAATCGCGATATAAGGTCCAAAAGCAAAAGGTTTGCTTTCACCTGAGCGCTTCATCAATATCACACCCACAACCGAGCCGACAAACGCAGATAAAAGCACAATTAACGGTAGCATCAAAGGCCCTAGCCAAGCCCCCAAAGCCGCTAATAATTTAAAATCGCCATGCCCCATCCCGTGCTTGCCCGTAATCAGCAAAAACAATTGGTAGACAATCCACAGGCATAAAAACCCAAACACATAGCCGAAAATAGCCGCTGTGGGGCTAACAAATAAGCCAAAGGCATTGACAAATAAGCCCAGTCCCGCTAACGGCAATGTAAATCGGTCAGGTAACAATTGGGTATCAAAATCAATGCCTGTTAAAGCAACTAATGTCCATGTGAGTGCTAATCCTGCCAGCGCTTGCCAAGTAACACCAAATTTCATCACCACCAGCACAGATAAAATAGCGGTGATGATTTCCACAAGCGGATAGCGATAACCAATGGCGTGATGACACTCACTACATTTTCCTTTTAACAGTAGCCAACTAACAACAGGCATATTTTCAAACCAACGTATTGAATGCCCACAATGCGGGCAACGAGAAGCAGGACTGCTTAAGGTAATGGATTCATGATTGTCAATAACGGTTTCTGGATGGAGCAATAGCTGGCATTCGTTCTTCCACTGCTGCTCCATCATCAAAGGCGTGCGATAAATCACCACATTTAAAAAACTACCCACACATAAGCCTAAGATTGATACGATGAGCAAAGTAAGCCATTGCGACTGTTGTAATAACAACATAAAATCTGAAAAAATCCCCATCGTATCTAGCCCACCACCGAGCCCATTTGGAAGATTGGTAGATACATGGCAATCACCAGACCCCCTACCAGTACCCCCAAAACCGCCATAATCATCGGTTCCATCAGGCTTGTTAACCCATCTACGGCGTTATCTACTTCGTTTTCATAATAAGTCGCGACTTTATCAAGCATCTCCTCTAGACTACCTGATTCCTCACCAATACCGACCATTTGGATAGCCATACTCGGAAAAAGATTGGTAGAACGCATCGAAAACTGCAGCTGTTGACCCGTCGCAACATCGCCTTTAATTTTTTGCGTGGCATTATAAAACACCACATTATTGGTTGCTCCAGCGGTTGAATCTAACGCATCAATCAGCGGCACACCTGCGGCAAAAGTGGTAGATAAAGTACGGGAAAAACGCGCAACCACCGCTTGATAAGCAATATTGCCAAAGATTGGCAATTTTAAGGTAAGTCGGTCTAAAAAATCATTAAAGGGCTTGCTACGTTTTTTAGCTTCAGAAAAGCCAACAACAGCGCCTGCAATGCTAAATAGCAATAACCACCACCATTTTTGCATCCACTCGGACATACTGACTACCATCCGGGTAAACGCGGGTAACTCTGCACCAAATGAATTGAATAAATCAGCAAACACCGGTACCACTTTGACCAACAAAATAATGGTAACGATAATCGCAACCACGATAACCGCAATCGGGTATTTCAAGGCTTTTTTAATTTTTGCTTTTAGTAGCTCGCTTTTTTCTTTGTACGTCGCGACACGCTCAAGCATAGTTTCAAGCGCGCCCGACTGCTCACCTGCCTCTACCAATGAACAAAATAGGTCATCAAAATATCTGGGATGTTTGCGCAGCGCTGCAGCAAAGGTGCTTCCTGATTCCACTTCTGACTTGACACTAAGCACCAACTCTTTCATCGAGGGGTTATCGAGCGCATCTGCAACGATCTCAAACGACTGAGTAAGGGGGACGCCCGCTTTCATCATCGTAGCCAACTGCCGCACAAAGATAGCAATATCGATTGCCTTGATGCTTTTTTTCATTTGAAAAATAGGCTTAGGTTTTTTCTTAATCGTCTTGACTTTGATGCCCTGCTTACGTAGTTGCGCCTTTGCCAGCTCAATATTGCGGCTAGTGGTTTCGCCTTTAACTTTCTCGCCACGGCGATTCACCCCATCATAGACAAAGTCTAATAACATTTCTGTTTGGACTTTTGCCATACCCTTAACCCCTTACTATCTGAACTAATCTTAAATAAAGACGGATGAAAAACGCACTATTCGCTAGTAACACGATACATCTCTTGGATACTGGTCGTGCCTTTTAGAACCTTTAAAATACCTGAGCGCCTTAAATCCCTAAACCCTTGCTTTAAAGCAGCGTCTTTAATCTCAATAGCGTTGCCGTCTTCCATAATAATTCGGGCAATCTCTGGTGTTACTTTCATCACTTCATAAATACCAACACGTCCTTTATAGCCATCGCGGCATTCAGAGCAGCCAACGGGCTCATAAATGACATTGCTGGGATCTGCCAAATCTTCTTCAGTAAAGCCCATTTCAAGCAAGCTATGTTTTGGTACATCTGTCGGTTTTTTGCAGGATTTACATAGGCGACGTGCTAAGCGCTGTGCGATTACCAAATTGACTGAGGTGGCAATGTTAAAAGATGCCACACCCATATTCCGCAGACGCGTTAAGGTTTCTGGCGCTGAGTTGGTATGCAAGGTTGACAGCACCATATGCCCTGTTTGGGCAGCTTTGACAGCAATTTCCGCCGTTTCCAAGTCACGAATCTCACCGACCATCACAATATCAGGGTCTTGACGCAAGAATGATTTGAGCGCACTGGCAAAGGTCAAGCCAACTTTATTGTTCACGTTGACCTGATTAATGCCTTCAAGGTTAATTTCAACGGGATCTTCTGCGGTAGAAATATTGGTCTCAACTGTGTTTAAGATATTAAGACCCGTGTACAAGGAGACGGTTTTACCCGAACCAGTAGGGCCGGTAATCAATAACATCCCTTGCGGTTTTGCCAGCGCATCCATAAATAGCTGCTTTTGGTCCGGCTCATAGCCGAGTGCATCAATACCAAGCATCGCTGATGATGGGTCTAAAATACGCAGTACGATTTTTTCACCAAATAAGGTTGGCAATGAGTTGACACGAAAATCAATCGCCTTATCCTTGGAAATTTTTAATTTGATACGACCATCTTGCGGCACGCGGCGTTCAGAGATGTCCATTTGTGACATGACCTTCAAGCGGGCAGCAATTTTACCCGCTAGCTGCGTCGGTGGATTTGCCATTTTTTGTAACACGCCATCAATACGAAAACGCACGCGATAAGATTTTTCATAGGGTTCAAAGTGTAAGTCTGAGGCGCCCATGGTAATGGCTTTGATGAGCATCCCATTAACGAACTTGACGACAGGCGCTTCATCATTGATATCTAAATGACTGGTGGCACTACTGTCGTCATCGGCACGGGTTTCATCAAACTCCACCGCTTCCATATCATCAAAATCAGCTAAATTAGAGCTAGCAAAGATTTTTTCGATGAGTGATTTGATTTTGTGGTGCTCGGCGACGACTGTTTCAACGT
>NZ_DALZSV010000074.1:0-9242 GCF_032014955.1 Moraxella sp. CTOTU47724 | reverse complement strand
GAAAAATTGGCGTTGGTTTCTGCGCTGATATCCGTGGTCGTGACAAGTGCCATGGCTTTTACCGAATTGACGTTATCATGACCTTCCACCCGTATCATGACATCAATCCATTTGCCCACATGCTCGTTTTGTTTGAAAAAATCGGGGTCGATTAAATTAAAACTTCCCGTATAGCCATAGCAACTGTCAAAAATAGCCAGCTTACGATGGTTGCGGATATCAATACGTTTGACAATGGTTTTGAACAAGCCTACGGGCAACGACTCATGCACAAAGACATCAGCGGCTTTGAGTTTTTTTACCCACGAACTGCGAAAAAACGCATGACTGCCAACGCTATCAGCGAGCAAATGCACGGATACGCCGCGCTGGGTAGCCGCCATCAAAGCTTCTAATAACTCAATCACCCGGCCTTGTGGCGAAACAATATAAAACTCTAGCAAAATAATCGTGTTTGCCGCACGGATATCGGCCAATAAACTGGCAAAAATATGGTCAGCGTCTGTTATCAGCGTCAGCGTATGATTGTCGTACACGCCAAGCCCAGTTTTTAGTAGGGCGATATTGCTCAGTTGCCGTGCTTCGGTGTCTAAATTTTTGGAAATTTCATTAAAATCAATATGCTGAGCGTTGGCAAAGTCACGCAGTAATTTTTGCGCCATCAAACTGCGCTTACGATACTGATGCCCAATATTGATTTCACCAAATAACATATAACCGATGATGCCAACAACAGGCAGGGCAAATAACACCGCAATCCAAGCGATTGCCACGCTTTGGTGGCGCTGCTGTTGAATAACCCGCACAACTAGCCAAAGCGTGATGAGAAAATGGGCGATCACACCTAACTGTAATAGCAACGTCTTGACAATCGACCACTCCAATAATAACCCCATACTAGCTTGCCTAACCTAACATTGAGGTGTAATGAAAGCGCTTGGGAATTCTTTGACCATGAGGGTGGACAATGTCAGCGACTTTAAGCACGTGTTGTATCCAAATATCTGCGCATTGTACCGCTGTCACAAGCTCATCACCCAGTGCCAAGCGACCTGCGATATAACTTGCCAGACTACAGCCTGAGCCATGATATTCACCCGCCAGTCTCGGCAAAATCGCTTGGTATGCCAGTCGGCAGGTTTGGTTGTCATTAATGTATAAATACTGCTCGATACCAGAGGCTTGGCTATCGTGAGACGTCTTGACTAGTACTGCTTTGGCACCTTGTTGACACAAATCTTTGGCGGCGGCGTGTAGATTGTCGATGCCTGTCAAATCACGCAGTTCAATGCTGTTGGGGGTCATGAGGGTCGCAAAAGGGGTCAACTGGGCAAAGGCAGCCACCAAAGTGTCTTTGTCACCTAAAGCACCGCCACTATTGGCCACCAGTACCGGGTCAAGCACATACGGCGTATCTTTTGCAATACTGCCATCGGTGAAAAGCTGCGCGAGCATTGCAATATTGTCAGTGGTGCCAAGCATCCCCGACTTGATAGCTTTGACAGGCAAATCATTGAGCACCGCCAGTGCTTGCGCCCTTACCAGCCCACTTGCGCATGCCTCAAACCCAAAAACTTGCTGTGAACTTTCAACGGTCACTGCGGTACAAGCAATCGCTGCATGACTCCCTGCTTGCCCAATCGACTCAATGTCCGCTTGCAAGCCTGCGCCACCTGATGGATCTAACCCCGAAAAACACAATACAGTGGGGCGCAGTGTCATGCTGGGTGCTAAAATAGGGGCAAGGGTAGCAGGGGTTGACATAAGATTCTCACAGGCTGATTATCAATCCTTGTAAAGGATTGGTTAAATGGTTTTTTAATCATTAGTTTTAAACAGATTATCACATAACGACTGGGTCATGGGCATTCGACTTGTTTCTGGGCAGGCACGGTGTCGCTGCCAAGGTGATGTAATTATTCTCACATAATTTTTTTAAAAAGTCTTGCAAATTTGGATTGGTTTGTTATAATGCCCACCCACAATACTTGAGGTTAATGGCGACATTGACTAAAATTATTGTGCGGTGTTATAGATAAGTAAGACCAATTCGGTGACGTGGGTGAGTGGCTGAAACCACAGCCCTGCTAAGGCTGCATACGGGAAACTGTATCGAGGGTTCGAATCCCTCCGTCACCGCCATTTATTGAATCAAAATTAGTTTTAAAATTATTTAAAATAAAGTTTGACAAAATAAATATTCTAACTTATAATAGCGCCCACTTCAAACGAAGACATTAGTTAAGCGCTTGTAGCTCAGTTGGATAGAGCATCAGGCTACGAACTTGAGGGTCGGGGGTTCGACTCCCTCCAAGCGCACCACTAATTACTCTGTTAAAATTAATCGCCACTCTTTGAGTTTAGGCGATTTTTTTTATGTCTTATTTTTTTATACCTCATATCACTCGGCGGGTTATTTTGCCGTTCCGTTTTTTTCACCACTGCCTCACTATTGCCTAAGGCATTTTCATCCCATTTATGTTGATCTGAGTTATGTTTATCCCAGTTATGTTTATCTAAGCCATGCGCTGATGGGTCTCGAGTGTGCGTTTGAGTCATAGCCTTTTGGTTGTATTTAGGCTACAATTTCGCTTAATTGCTACCATCATTCGCCCGTCATACCTATGCCTAAGACCAAGACCCCAATGTTAAAAACAGCTGAGACCAACAACCAGCCGCAATCCTTACCATCAGCGCCATTGCCAGAACAACAACCGGTGATGGCAAAAGCGACTACTCGGCTGATTGCTATGTTGTACGATGGTATGTTGATTTTGGCGATGCTATTTTTTGTGCAGATGCTGCTTATTGTATTGGGGACTAAACTGCTAGGTTTGGCAGGGACGGATATGAAACAAGCGGCGACATTACCGCTATGGTATCGTAATGTTGTGCAAATCCCTGCGTTCGTGATTATCTTGGTCGGGTTTTATGGGGTATTTTGGCGTAAGGCAGGGCAAACGCTTGGCATGCAGACTTGGCGGCTCAAAACCATGAACCGTGATGGCTCATTGCTAAGTTGGCGGCAATCGATGATGCGGATATTAGCCGCGTGTTTATTGCCGGTGGTCTGCGGGATGATAGGCTATCTTATTCATCAGTCAGTGGGTGCGTTGTATTTTAGTATGTTTATTGGGCTATTGTTTAATTATTGGTTTGCATGGATCAATAAGCAAGGCTTGGCGCTACATGATTTGCTATCAAACACCGTGACCATGAAAATGCCAAAAATTAACCACGAAGGCTTGTTTGCTGGGTTTAGAAAGAAATAGTTTCTAATTTTATGAGATTAATCAGTTTTTATTGGTAAATAGAAATGGAAATTGTGCTTCACATTCAAATTTCATTTTGTCATAAATTGGGTCAGTATCTTCTCCACGTTTAGAATGGTTAGCGAGCATTAAATAATAGTTAGCTCCATTGTATTTGGCAAATATAATCCAATGCCCAGTCCAAGATCCATTATGGTTATTATCTCTGAATTGTTTACCAACTATCTCATTTGTAATTAAATTAGCTAATTCTTTAGAGGTAGTTGCTTTTTCGTATGAATCCTTGAATAGCTGTTCAAATTTACCATCTTCATCAAATAGCTTTAGATAGTTGGCTGCTTGGTCTTCTAGATGTCCGCTAAAGAAATGAGAGTGCCAAAAGCCTTTTAACTTTCCATGTCTAAACTTTGATGCTTTTTTTGTTGGCGTCTTTACTATTAATTTTTCAAGATAATTTATCTCATCGATAATCGATTGAATATCTTTGCTCAACTCTATCCTACATTGAAGTTGATGAATGAAAAATTTTGATAAACGCTTACTATAATTTGTTTCTATTAGTAAACTTTCGACAATATTTATTGATAAGTTAGATATTTGCATAAAGACTCATAGTAAAATTTAACTTTGTCTAGCCCACAACCAGTCCGCCAAATCGAGCAAATAGTTATCATCGCCAAATTCAGCGATCACCGCATTTTTAGCGGTATCAAATAAGCTTTGCGCGTAGGTTTTGGCGGCTTCCACACCCAGTAGTTTGACATAAGTGGATTTATCCAATTTTTCATCACTACCCGCAGGTTTGCCAAGCTGCTTGGTATCGGCAGTCACATCCAAAATATCATCTTGTACTTGAAAAGCCAACCCAATCTGCTCGGCAAAGCTATTGAGTGCTTGCCGCTCGCTGTCAGTCGCGTTGGCACAGATGGCACCCATCAATACTGACGCTTCAATGAGCGCGCCTGTTTTGTCACGGTGAATGGCTTCAAGCGCAGTTTGGCTAAGCTGTTGGTGTTCGCCATTTAAATCCAGCATTTGCCCCATGACCATACGCCGGGCTCGCGGCGCAAACGTGGCAGAAAGCGGAGTAGCAAACTCACTGTTTTCACCAAAATATGTATGGGTCAGGGCTTCAAACGCCAAGGTCTGGAGCACGTCACCGGCAAGCATTGCAGCGGCTTCACCATAGGCGATATGGGTGGTAGGGCGACCTCGGCGCAATGCATCATCATCCATACAAGGCAAGTCATCATGCACCAGCGAATAGCCGTGTAGACACTCCACCGCCATCATGGCACGGCGCACGTCATTAGATAATTGATGGGATGGGTGGGCAAAAATGTTGTTGGTTTTTACCGTGGCAAAAGTTGCGGCAACCAGTAAAGGACGTACCCGTTTGCCGCCATTGGTCATCGCGTATAGGCTTGCTTCATGCAGCGGCGACGGTAACTTGCAGGCTTGCAGGTAGGCTGTGATATCCGATTCTAGTTGATCAATGACTTGGCGCGAAAAAGCAGTAAATTCCATAAGCAATTCTTTTGTATGTGTTAAAATTTTGAGCAATAAAAAAGCTGCCCCCATTAAGGTTGAGCAGCCTTTTTGCAAAATGGCGCAACAAGTTTAACCCATTAGTCTAGGAAATTAAAGCTATCTAAATCCATCGCCATTAACTCGCTTGGTGCCAACATGCTCTCTGAGTGACCTGAGGCGCGTGGCAATAGTTTTTCAAAATAGAACTCAGCGGTTTTGATTTTGGCTTCATAGAATTCTTTGGTTTCGCTGCCGCCATTTTTGAGTTTGTCGTACGCTACTGCTGCCATACGTGCCCAGTGATAGCCCATGATGACATAGCCTGAGTACATTAAGTAATCATCGGATGCCGCTGAGACGATTTCACGGTCTTTACGAGCCGTGAGCATAATACGTGTGGTAAGGGTATTCCACTCTGCACAGTATTTGGTCAATTCCCAAACGAATTTACGCATCCCTTTATCTAATGCATATTCACTACACCATTTCATGATATTGGCGGTGTAATCCAGTAGCACTTTGCCTTTTGATTGGATTAACACTTTACGACCTAGTAGGTCAAGCGCTTGTACGCCTGTGGTACCTTCATACAAGGTTGAGATGCGCGCATCACGGGCGATTTGTTCCATGCCCCATTCTTTGATGTAGCCATGACCGCCGTAGATTTGCATACCATGTTTGGCACATTCAATGCTTAGTTCAGTTAAGAAACCTTTAAGTATTGGGGTATAAAAGCCCAATTTATCATCCCATTTGTGGAATTCAGCATCGTCACCGAGCATCGCTCCTTCAAACATTTTATCAGCATAGCGTGATGCGTGATAAATCATTGAGCGCGCGCCTTCTGAGAAGGCTTTTTGGGTGAGTAACATACGCGCAACATCGGCATGATGGATAATCGCATCAGCCACTTGGTTTGGCTCTTTGGTACCGGATAGGGTACGCATTGAGCGACGTTCTTTGGCGTAGGGCAATGAGTTTTGGAAAGCCAATTCCATATGCGCTAAGCCTTGCATACCTGTACCTAGGCGGGCAGTGTTCATAAAGGTAAACATGGCTTTTAAGCCTTTATTCGGCTCACCGATTAAATAGCCTGTGGCATTATCAAAGTTGAGTACCGCAGTGGCTGATGCTTTGATACCCATTTTGTGCTCAATTGAGCCACAGTTAACGGGATTACGCTCACCAATGTCGCCGTTTTCTGTGACCAAGAATTTTGGCACGATAAATAACGAAATACCCTTGGTGCCTTCAGGCGCATCAGGTAGGCGTGCTAAAACGATATGCACGATATTTTCCGTTAAGTCATGTTCACCGGATGAAATAAAGATTTTGGTACCACTAATCTTATAAGTACCATCGTCTTGTGGGATGGCTTTGGTTTTAACTTGACCCAAGTCGGTACCACATTGTGGCTCAGTCAAACACATGGTGCCCGACCAACGACCTTCTACCAAGGCTGGCATATAAGTGGCTTTTTGCTCAGGGGTGCCGTATTGCATGATGGTATTCATACAGCCCACCGACAGCCCGGGATACATGGCAAATGCCCAGTTTGCCGTGCCCATCATTTCACTTTTGATGAGGTTGACAGACATTGGCATATTCAAGCCACCAAATTCTTCAGGAAACGGTATGGCTTGATACCCAGCTTCAACGAACATATCATAAGCTTCTTTAAAGCCTTTTGGCGTGGTGACAACACCCTTGTCAAAATGGCAGCCTTCAGCATCGCCTGATTGGTACAGTGGCATCAAGACATTGCTACAATAATCCGCAAAACTCTCAAGCATCATATCCACGGTTTCCGGATCGGCATTTTCACCAGATTTTAAGGTTTTGTAGTGTTCGGGGTAATTAAATACTTCATTGGTTAAAAAGCGAATATCACGCAGGGGGGCTTTATATGATAATGGCATACGCTGAAATCCTTTTAATAGGCTATGAACTAAGATAAAAAGGGAAAGGTAAAAATAAGTCTGCTCAGTATAAAGGTATTTGCCGCTAAAAGCTTCAAATCATAATAAATATTCATAAATAATACTAATTATCATAAAATTATTTTATGATTTTGTAGTGCAAAGCTTCGCATGGACAAGAATGCAACAATTACCAACTACCTTAAACTTACTCGTTTTATTTAAACTTTACCAAAGATATTAAACCACCAAACGTATTGAAAAATCATTTGTGAGCCACTCTTGCCAAATATTCCCAACCCATCGCCTAATCAATCGCCTAATCCATCGCTCCCTGATACATCGACACTGCCAGCCAAACCTGCACCGACATCTCTCAACAAACGCGAGCGCGGTGCCGTGCTGTGGTCAATTATCAAAAAATTATCCGTTTTTGCAAAACCTTATCACTCATTAATCATGGCGACGCTGCTACTTACGGTGGTTGGTTCATTTGCCGCGCAGGTCAATGCCTTCGTACTGCGTTACACGGTCGATCATTTGACCGAGATTCTCAAACTCAGCGAGCCGTGGCAGGAAGGTGCAAAATTACTCACGACTATCAGCATCGTGCTACTGCTCAAAGAACTGTTGTACGCGGCAATCAGCTTTGGACAGCGCTATTTTGGTGAAAAAATCCGTATTAATTTGTCCCGGGATTTATCGCAAAAAGTCGTGGCGCGTATTTTAAGTTACCGCATGGGGTTTTATACCCACCCTGATAACGACAGTGGTAAGCTGCAGACGCGCATTGATTTGGGTGTCAGTAGTCTGACGCGCTTGGTGCAAAACTTTTTTATTGATATGTTGCCGTTATTTGCCAATGCGATCGTAGCGCTGGTAGTGATGTTTAGCGCCAATGTGTGGGTGGGGATGGTAGGGCTGGTGATTGTGCCGATTTATTTTTATATCAGTCAAAAACAAGCCACGCGCTTGCAAGGTTTTCGTCGGCAGATGCGCCACTATCGGGAGAGCAAAAGCGAGCAAATCATTTCGCTCATTAACGCTATTACCGTGATCAAATCCTTTGTCCGCGAGCCGATTGAAGCGCAAAAACATTTTGCCATTCAAAAGGAGATGACCGATAACCAACTCAAAACGCGCGGTATTGGCTTTGGCTATGATGCACTCAAAAGCTTTATCGAGCAGATTGGTGTGGTGTCGATTATTATTTTAACGGCGTATTTTGTGCTGGATGGGCAGATGACCATTGGCATGATTATGTTTCATGTGTTGTTGTTTCAAAACGTGGCATCGCCGATTCGCCAGTTGCATCGTATCTACGATGAAGTCAATGATGCGCTGACTTATGCCGAAGGGTTTTTTGATATCTTAGAAGATGATAGCCAAATCGAAGTGGTAGGCGGTGTCAATCCTGCGACGGTGCAGGGCGATATCGAACTTCAGCACGTGGATTTTGTTTATCCCAACGGCAATCAAGCCTTGCAAGATGTCAGCTTTCGCATTCGGCGCAACCGAATTACTGCATTGGTCGGGCTGAGCGGCGCAGGTAAAAGCACCATTATCAATCTGTTGGTAAAATTTTATCAGCCCACGCAGGGGCGAATTTTGCTCGATGGCAAGGATTTGCAAGACTATGATACCCATGAGCTACGCCAACAAATCGGTTTGGTATTGCAAAAAAACCATATTTTTGGCGGGACTATTGAAGAAAATATTCGTTATGGCGATTTAACTGCCAGCCAGGCTCAGATTGAGCAGGCAGCAATACAAGCCTCCATTCATGAACAAATCACCCAGCTGCCCAAAGGCTACCAAAGCGAAGCCAAATCCTTGTCAGGTGGGCAGCAGCAGCGTATTGCACTGGCACGTATGTTTCTCAAAAATCCGCCAATTGTCTTTTTGGATGAGCCGACTGCAAGTCTAGATGCCATTGCCAGCCAGCAAATCAAGCGCAGTTTGGATTTAATCAAACAAAACCGCACGGTGATTATAGTGTCGCACAATATCGCCCAGATTATTGACGCTGATGATTTGGTGGTCATCGAGCAAGGGCGCGTGGTGGAGACAGGCACGCATGATGAACTGTATCGTAAGCAAGGCAAATACTATGAGATTTTTAATGCCATGTCCGATAGTTTAAATCTTGATAAAATCACCCAAACGTTAGAGAGCCATTAATTTCGGGTTCATCATGCAGGCTTAGTATGCGCACTGGTAGCGCTGAGCGGATTAACGCCGTAACCTGGCTTACTTAAATTTATGCTACCATAACTGTTTTGTCATATTCACCCAACAAGTTAGTCAATACTCATGGAATCTCAAGTCTTAAAAATATTTTTGGCACTGGTGGTACTGGTCAATCCATTTGCCGCGTTATCGTTATTTATTGATATCACCAAAGACGCCAATCGACAACAAACTCGCAAAGTTGCACTGATTTCAGCCATTACCGTGTTTGTGACCATCGCGATATTTTCGTTGGCAGGCGAGCCTATCTTAAAGGTGCTGGGGATTTCGC
>NZ_DALZSV010000073.1:0-9530 GCF_032014955.1 Moraxella sp. CTOTU47724 | reverse complement strand
TAAATATGAGTAAATGACGGCTAAATATGAGTAAATGACGGCTAAATATGAGTAATGTATTTTACTCATTTATGAATTATGATATTATTCTCATAATAAGATTATTATGAGCTTGTCTAATGAGTAATGACCTAATTGTAATGGACAATTCCATTGTCACCAGTGCATACAATTTAACCTTAAATGAACAACGGTTAATTTACTGTGCTTTAAAGCAAATTCCTAAAGGCGTACCGCTTGATCCTGAAACAGCGTTTTATATTACTCGTGATGATTTTTTAGCGTTTGGGGTAAATCCAGATACTGTGGCTAGAGAAATCCGTCATGCCACCACTCAACTGCTAAAAAAAACCATCGTTGTACCTAGAGAAGATGGTGACTTAGAGTTTCAATGGCTATCAGAGGTCTTGCGTGTTGATAGAACAGCTGAGCAACGGTTAAGAGAAAAATACCCAAACCCTGAAGACCATCGCAAATATTTACATGGTCTTAGAACTTATAATTTATTGGATTCGTTACCCAATCGTAGAGATGATGACAATATCGTAGCTCGGATTGTTTTTCATAAACGGATTGTACCGTTATTAAGTGATTTGAGAGCAAGTTTTACCCAATTTGCTTTAGCAGACGTCACGGAATTTAGCAGTATCTATACGTTTAGGATTTATCAGTTGCTAATGCAGTATAAGTCAACAGGCTATGTAAAAATCAGCCTTGACGACCTGCGATTTATGCTAGTTTTATTTGATAAATATCCGTTAGTAGCTGACTTGAAAAGATGGGTTGTTGAAACTGCGGTTAATGAAATCAACGAAAAATCACCTTATAAAGTTAAATATGAAATGCTAAAAAAAGGACGAAAATTTACCCATCTTGAGCTTAAATTCAAGCTCAAAGAATCTGCTAAAAAGTTGATTGCTGAAAGAGACCCTAACACCATCGACTGGGTAAACGGACAAACCGACAACGAAGCCCAACAGACCAAAGTGCCATCATGGCAAACCAAAGGCTTATCAGATGCCCAAATCAAAAAAATTGGCGTTTATACCAAAGAATTTATCGATGCCAACAGCAGTAAAATCGCCCCCAATGATCGCAGGGATTACCCAGAGATTTTTGAAGAGTGGAAACTACAGCTCAAAGACCCGAAGACCGTAAAGAGCTTTTACAAGGTACAAGAGCTGTTAGAGAGAACAAGAAATATCTAAATCGAGCAAAACGAAAATGAAAAAACCAAAGAAAAAATTCAATCCCTGGCTTGTTCAAGATAGCGTTCAATCGAATGGGTATCTCTTGGCGTATCGTCTTTAGAAAACCCATCACCCGTACCAAACTTCACCACCGTCACCGAATCCACCGATTCAGCAGGATTAGCAAAAGAGCGGATCGCATACCGCCTATTGCTATGGTACAAACGCTCAATCACCAAACCATTGTGACTAGGTAACATCGCAAACAAATCATCTAACACCTTATCACGTTGCGCAGCAGTATACTCAAGCGGTTGCATACATCGCCTTAATCACCGCATTCAAGCGTGTTCTATCCTGTGGCGTATCATGGCTTAACACAATGTCTTGAACTTCTTTATCAAAAAAGTCCATAAACCTATCATAAGCTTTCTTTCTCGCCCTCATCTCCAAGATTTTAGGATTATTGGTACGAGTAGCCCCAGTAAAATCAAAATCCTTATAGCGTTCATATTCCAAATCAATATCTTGCATTGGCGTACTCCTTCTCTTGGCTTTTCGTTGGAAAAAAAGCCGTAATAATGCGAATCATATTTTCTCTTTGTGTCCAAACCACAACCAACAAACGAGCCTGGTTACTCATACCAATCGTCAAAGTTCTTTGCTCATCATGACTAGCAAAATCATCCTTATCAATCGAACAATCATCAAAAAACACACTAGCCACTTCTTCCAAAGAAATACCGCGATTTTGGTGTACCAACGCAAACTTATCGTCATGCCACTCAAACACCATACCAAACAAATCAAGAATTGGCATCACTAACCACCTTGATAATGACTAGCATTTGCCAACTCACTATTACCAACGATTAAAGACAACTCATTTTTAGCCCTATCAACACGCTTTAAATCTTGTTCCCTTAACTCACTTTGCATAATATCAAGCAAGCGTTTTGCATTGGCAGGGCTTTTACGAGCGTAAGCCAACATCATGCCACCAATAACCACCTTTTCCGCAGTATCTTGTCTCTTAATTCTATCCTTTAACCTTGCTGTCTTTTGTTCCAGCTGTGCTAACTGCTGTTCTAAATCCGCCATAACCACTGCCTTTCATTGAAATATTGCCAATTATAACACGGATTCACCTATCACCAAATAACACGAAGTGCGAACTTACGAAAACTCTGATATAATTACGCAAGCTACATTATCCCAAGTTTTCAAGTTCGGCAGGCGTTCCCCCTTGCAACCCCCACAAAAACCGCGATACGGTTTTTGGTTAAAAACGCAAAAGAAAAAATCTAAATGGCAATTTATCACTTATCGACTAAGCCAATATCACGCAGTAGCGGACGTAGTGCCGTTGCGAGTATTGCCTATCGTGCAGGGATTGCGATTACCGATGAGCGATTAGGTAAAACATACGATTATACAAAACGTCATGGAGTGCTTTGGACAGGATTGGCAACGCCCAATGATGTTAAAGTTGACCGTAACGAGCTTTGGAATTTGGCAGAGAAAAGCGAAAATCGAAGCAATAGCCGAACGGCTAGAGAGATTGTGATTAATATTCCCCATGAGTTAATGCAGGGCGACCAAGGCACAGGCAACATGCTGGCGCATGAGTTTGCCAGTCAGTTAAGCAAAAAGTATCAAGTAGCGGTTGATGTGGCAGTTCACGCACCTGATAAGCAAGGCGATAACCGAAATTTCCACGCTCATTTGCTTTTGACAACCCGAAAAATTGAACTAGACCGTAACGGCAACATCAAACTGACCGACAAATCACAGCTTGAGATGAGCAATACCCAGTTAAAACAGGCAGGGCTATTATCCAATCAAGATGAACTCAAAGAAATCCGTAAGGCGTGGGCGGACTTAACCAACGAATATCTAGCCGAGCATGGCATAGATGAGCGTATCGACCACCGTAGCCACAAGGACAGAGGGCTAGACACCCTACCCACGGTTAAAATGGGTTGGCAAGCCACCGAACTGGAGCGTAACGGCATACGCACAGATGTGGGCAACAAAAACAGGGATATCAAAGCCCATAATGCCAATCTTATGCAGAAAAAAATCCTAGAAAGTGAAATTGTGATTCAGCAAACCCTCAAAAATGCGTCTAAAACTCCAATAGAGCCACACAAAGACATTTCAGCTAGGGTAACATCACCCACCCCTATAAAATCGCAAAAAAGCGAAATTAGACCGCCTAGCGTTGATGTTAGAATAGATGTTTCGCAACATCCACAAAAACCACCAACGGACGAACAAGATTGGCGGTCACAGTATGAAGTGTGGAAAGCCCAAAAAAATGCCCCTGTGAGTGAGCAGACTATTCAACCACCTAATGCCCTGCAAACGCTTGAGCAATCCGCTATGAGCAAATATGAGCAATGGAAAGCCGAGAAAGCCCTAGCGGAACAACAGGTACAGCGAGAAGCCGAACGGCAACGGCAGTTAGCGCAGCGCCAAATAAAGCCCACACCCAAATACGATAATGACATAGGATTTAGCCCATGAGCATGAATAACGATGAACGCCTGTTTATGATGATGGCAACCATTGAACAGTTGGTAGAACAGACTAAGCAACAACAAGCTGTTATCACCGCTCAATCCGAACAGATTAGCCAATTGGCAAACACGGTTGAAAAACAACTTGAGACCATCAAGGACTTAAAAAACGAGAATTTAAAGTCTGCCAAAGAGCTAGAGACGGCGGTATTGCGTGGGGTTACTAACACAGTTCAGCAAAGCCTAGGCTTGCCCTTGGAGCAACAGGTAAGACGTGGGGTTGATAGGGGTATTCATGCAGGGATTAGCGATTTACAGGACAATGCCAGTCGTGTGACCTTTGATTATATTAAGCTACTCAAAGATTCATCAGCGGTGGTGAATAACGCCACAAGCAAGATACAGGAAACGCTAGGGCTAAAAACCATGTCTATTATTGGCGGTAGTCTGATTTTATCGTTCTTGTTGATAATGGCATTTACCCTGTGGTTTACTCCGTCATTAGAGGAAATTAAAGAACGCAGGGCGGAGCTTGCTTTGATAGAGCGTGAGACAGGGGCGGATTTTAGACGCTGTGATGGGGTGGCTTGTGTGAAGGTGCTGATTGAGCAATGTAATTATGGGCAAAGTTCAATAGGCGATAAGACGGCTTATTGTCGTTTGCCCAGTTCATGGCAAAGGTCGATAGGAAAGTAATTATAAAATGTAGAGAAATTAGTGTTTAATGCAATAGTTGTTTTGGATTTTTCATTGATAAAATCAAACCAAATATAATCATACCTGCACCTATATAACCGAAAGCTTGCAATGATTCACCAAATACAATAAAGGCAAAAAGTGTTGCAAAAAGCGGGTCGCTTGTCTCAATAATTTGTACTTTACTTGCTTCTCCGTTTTTAACTGCTTTAGTAGTAAAAAAAAACCCCCCAATAGTAGGTAGTAATATAAGAGCCATAATAAAAATAATTGAATCGAGAGTAGGATATTTAAATCCTTCAAGCAGAAGAGGAATAATTAAATAAACACTACCAAACCCAAAAAGCCAAACTAGTTGTGGTAGCCCACTTCCAATTTTAAAAACCTTTATCAAGAAAATAAATAAAGCATATCCTAATCCTCCAAGAAGAGCAAAAAGAATTCCTAAGCTATTTCCCGTAACGTTCTTTTCAAACAGAAAAATTATATATACCCCAAATAGGATAAACATAAAGGCAGATATTTTATATATATTTATTCTTTCTTTTAAAAGCATTGCTGCCATAATAATGGTTATGCCTCCAGCGGCATAAGTAAGAAATGAAACTAATGGAATAGAAGCTTGATTAAAAGCTTGTGTTTCAAAAAAATAGAGACAGAAAATCCCAAGAAAACTCAATATCGCAAACTTATAAAATGAATTTTTTAAGGCTAAAGTTTGTTTGCGTAGCTGTTTGTTTGCAAAACAGTATATAAATAATAATAAAAATGCTCCAAAGCATTTCCAAAATGCTAATGTGTTTGGAGTTAAACCACTGTTAAAACCAAATCGAGTAAAAACCCCAATAGAACCATTAAATATTGCAGCAATTAACGCAAAAAATTCAGCTCTTTTTAAGTTATTGAGCATATTCAAAACCATTTTGAATGGATGAAGTAAATTTTCTATCATCTAAAATATATTTTAAAAGACTCGTACGATTAGGGGTGGAAGATGAGAAAATCCCTCCCCAGTAATTATCCCATTCTGCAAAAATTACATCTTGACGCAATATTTCTGTCGCTTTTTTCAAATTCCAATGAGGAATAGCTGGATATAGATGATGTGTCAAATGTAAATAATCCGAGTGCATACCGATAAAAAATCTTTCCACCCACCCTGCATATCTATTGCGTGAATAAAATCTTGCAGTGTTAGTTGATTCCATCATTGGATAATGCTCAGATAATTCACTAAACCAGCCAATAACTGGATGAATCACTAAAAATGGAATCCACCAAAAAAGAAATAGTTCTTTTATCCAACCTGTAGCAAAGGCAATTAAAATAATAGATAGATGAAATACTACGATCATGATTGCCTCTGTACGTTCTTTATCATTTCTAAAAGCCGTAATAAATCTGTCTTTAATTAAATAGCGTATATAATGTGGAATATTCGAGCCTAACAAAGGTTTAATAAAATAGTTTTTAAGAAAATCACTACGGCTTTGTGATTTATAAACACCTTGTTCAAGCATATAGACTAAATCTGGGTCTATAGAATCATTACCAATTTTGGGATGGTGATTTAAGACATAAGTAATACGATATGTTCCATAAGACTGTAATATTGTCCATCCACAAAGCACCCTACCAATAGTAATATTTAATATTCGAGATTTAAAAAGAGTTGTATGAGCTGCTTCATGAAGTAAACTTGCGAGTGCTCTTTGCCTAGAACCAATAATAAGAATTGTGAGCGGATAGAAAAATGGAGAAAAATAAGATAAATAAATAGCACTTAAAATCCAAGCAATATCTATGATTATTGCGATAAATCCGTGAAAATTGTCCTTAGAATTTAAAATTTTTAATTTGGATATTTGTTCATCATTTAACACAGGTTTGAGAAATCTGTTATTGTTAGTAACTATGCTTTGATTTTGTATTGATTCTCTTTGCATAAAGAAAAACCCTAAAAATATTGGATTTTAATTTTATAACATATAAATACCAAAATTTTTATGAAAATTATTATTTAAAATTAAATTACAATTATTTAATTTTCATCTATATCTATAACAAAAGATTTCTTTTTTTTTAAAAGCTTTTATCTATTCTGATGAAGGGGTTACCACAGAAAACGGAAAAAATAGTACGCTAAGTGATTTGGTGTTCGTTAAAGTTATTGATAATTAAAAGTTTAAGTAAAACATGACTATTTTGATAAATGTTTATAAAGCTAAATTTAATGATTTTATATTCAATGTTTATTAGATGGGTTTTGGAGCATTTTCAAACTAATTTTAGGGTTATTTTTTGATTAAAATAATATGTCTAATAAACCAGGGTTTTTTAGACAGCTGAAAGACACTCAAAATTACTCGACAAAATTCCTTATCGTCGTTTGCCTAGCTCTTAGCAGTGGTCGATGGGGAAAAAGAAAAATTAAATAACATTTTAAAAATTGTATTTTGTTATTTTATATACTTAGTAAATTTAGCACTTTCTTTTACTGCAACAAGCAGCGGAATTGCTAGAAAAATACTTGCTAGAATAATTACAAAATTAAAATTTGTATAATTTAATGTTAAGCCGGCTAGTAGAGATCCTGTTATCAATCCTAGAGGTGGAAAAACTTCAACTATGCCTCGAAACTTTGGATACATTATTCCATAAGGATTAATCGCAATTATGTTTGATGAGACCGAATAACCAAATGCCCATACAATACCTGCTATAAGCATGGTAACTAATAAAATACTGTAGTTAACATCATAATTCCAAATTGCATAAGCACATATTAGAAAGGCTATAATACTAATAAACAGGCTAGCTTTTAAAACGTGTAGCATATGAATTTTACTCATAAGTATTGGTACTATTATTATTGGCAAATACATAGCCACCATATGCCATTGAACTAGAGTCGATATGTCTGGAGCCGTCATCTTTCTTTCTGTTGCTTCTAATGGAACAGATGTCATTACTAAAGTCATAGTTACATAACTACAAAACCCTATGAGTCCACCCAAATATAGTAATGATTTATATATTAGCGTATTTTTTTCTATATCGCTTATTTTAAAATTTGGATTTATTTGACTAATAGAATGTTTCTTAGGTAAAGCAAAACATAAAATTAATGCTATTACTCCAAAAAAAGCAACTGCTAAGTAAGATTTATAGAAAAGCTCAGGCATAGGGGAAATTTGTTTAGCAATCCACGGTCCTATAATTGCTCCAATAATCCCACTAACTAAGACGAGATTAGTATTCCATGGGGATTTTACTTTTGCCATATCTTGAACTAAAAGACGATGATAATTGGATAATCCCATAAATATACCAACTAGCAATAGGCTAAAAGAAAAACTATAAAATAGATTATTTTTTACAGAAAAAGAAGACAAAAGCCCTGATGCTACACAAAGCAATGCTGACAAAGCATAAGTTCGTCTTAACCCAAGATAATTAATTAAAAACATACCGCAACGAGAACCAACAATCATTCCTATACCTATCATAGCATAAGAAGCCGTGCCTCCAAGATTACTATGAGTTAGTAATTGCCCTGATCTAACTGTAATACTTAGATCCAAACTCGCCACAGAAAAAGATATAGCATAAAGAATTGCAAACCTTAGGGTATTTATATTAAGAGAATTAATAATACTCATGTATGTAATTTTTCCATTTTCAATCATAAATCGAGATAAAAATCAGAAAATGCATAGTTATTGATATAACGTTTACATCCAATTTGCGAGGCAATATTAATTTCCGGCTGAATTAGCATACAGTATTTTTCATCTACTTTTTTCAATACCGCTACACCATGATAAGGAAGTAATTTAGAAGTCTTTTTATACTCAGGATAAATCCTTAAGCCTAATATATCTTGTTGTTTTTGATGAATTGTTGCTCTAATAGAATTAGGGAAGTATTTTTCTTCCCATGACATCTTTGACATAGCATATTTTAATGATCGATAATCAATGAATGCTCTTTCAGTTCTTCTTAAAACCTCTTTACCAAACTTACTAGAAAAGTCATTATCTCTAAAAGTTTTCACTATTTCATTATAAGGTGCAATGATATCCCTAGTCGTAATTGTTCCTGCCATAGCAGAAACCCAAGCCTTATGTTCAGCATTATCTAACCCATAACTTGAATCAAGTGATAGTTTTTCGTACATTTCCATATAACTATCTTCAAATTTCTTAATATCATGTTTAGCCATATCACACATATCATAAATGTAAAGATTTTCTAAATTCTCATCTATTAAATACTTTTTTAAATCATCTAAATACTTAGAAGAAATAACAGGATCAGAACCTAATGGACGTACATAAAAATTTGAATCGGCAATAATTTGAAAACGTAACTCAATATTAGTCACTTTTGAAAATAGGCTAGAAATATTTTGTAATGAATGTAATGAGCATTCTTCAGCAAAAGTTAGTGTTGTTGGCTCTATTCTTTTTGCTCGATTACCAATTACACAAAATATTGGAATAACAATATTAAGAGAGGCTGATTGTTTTATGACTTGATCGATAATATTTTGAATTCTTTTAGATTCTCTAAAGCGTCGTCTCGAATTGAATTGAAAAGCATGATGGTTCAAAAACTCAATTATTAATTGTGTTTCCGAATGATTTTTATAAGAGTTGTAAAATTTTTCAATGTCGAAATCGTTATAGATAGAACATTCTTTCAGCAATGATGTTCTATCTCCTTCAAAATTAGTATTTGGTATTTTTAATGATAAATTAGGAAATTCATCAGCCCATTCATAGTTAGATGTAGGCACTGAATCAGCCAATAAGCTTTCTATTGTTAGTATATTATTAGACATCCATGTCGCCTTAATCATACTTTTTATAAAATATAGCATTATTTTAACAAACAAACATTATTTTGTTAAAATTTTAACAAAAAACAAGATTTGAAAATTGATTAATCTTCTAGCTTATCCACAGATTTTTTTATTGGATATGTTTTTTTAGTTTTTATATAGTTTTTATATAGTTTTTAGACCCCTTTGCAGACCGCTTGTATCAATGGTTTGCGAAGTTCAAATATGAGTAAATGACGGCTAAATATGAGTAAATGACGGCTAAATATGAGTAAA
>NZ_DALZSV010000072.1:0-9615 GCF_032014955.1 Moraxella sp. CTOTU47724 | reverse complement strand
AACCGCCGACATTCTGCGTGTAAGGCAGACGCTCTACCAACTGAGCTAACGACCCTGACAGGCAATCTATAAGCCAATCAAGTTGCTTCAATATCATCGAAGTGACGCGTATTATATAGACTTATCATGGATTGTCAACTAGTTATTTAAAGATTTTTTCGATATCTTTTTGCAAACTTGGCATCGCTTTTTCAAATTGGCTTGTGTCACCTATCAGGGTCGGCATCATCACCTGCACAAACTCACTGGAAACTTGCGATTGTTTGCTCAAGATGCGTTGTCCCATTGGGGTCTCATAAAATTGGTTGAGGGCATCGACTTCAGCTTGGGTATAGGTTTTTTTGGCAATTGCCTGATAAGCTTGTTGCAGTTGCTGTTTAGAGATGGGTTGGTCTAATTGCTGTCCCAAGACGGTGCTATATTTGACAAAGATATTTTTAAGCTGTTTTTGCGCATGACGGCTAAAAATACCCGCGTTTTCATCCGTAGGCAATTCTTGGGGTAGCCCTTTCGTCATATTGGCCGCTTGCTGACGTTGGGCAAGCATTTCATCAATCATTTTATCGATATGGAGCACCTTAATAAGCTTGTCAAGCGATGCATCCGTGGGCTGGGTTTGCAATTCATTAATAGTGGTAACTGGTGTTTGAGCACTAACTGGGTTGTTTTGAATGATTAATTCGGCGCAAGCAGGATGAACCAACATAGTCATACCAGTCGAGGTCAATAAAGCTAGCAAGGCTAATTTTTTAGCATTTAATGAGCCTGATGGATTTAACGGTTTGTTGGGTTTTTTAGAGGAATATTGATGACGCATTCTTTTGCCTACTCGATATCACATTGGGGAATGTTATTACTTTGAAAACGTAATGCTTTACGCATCTGTGCGGCTTTTTGGCGGCATTCTTGTGGGCTATCTTTGATTTCAAGGGGTGGCACCCGGTTGGCTTGCCATATTGATCCACCGCGACCATGGTGAAGTAACAACTGTTGGTATGGCGTATCGTACGGTTTTGGATATTTTCTGCCTGCACTCGAATACCCACTTCCATCGAAGTTTTGCCCACATAATTGACGCTTGCCAAAAAGGTGACTAATTCCCCTACATGAATCGGCTCACGAAAAATCACTTGATCCACCGATAGCGTCACCACGTAGCTACCGCTATAGCGACTGGCACAAGCATAAGCCACTTGGTCAAGCATCTTTAATAAATCGCCGCCATGCACATTGCCAGTGAAGTTTGCCAAATCAGGCGTCATCAGCACAGACATGGTAAGTTCGTTTTGTAAAGGGGCAACTTGCAAATTTTGGTGTAATTCAACGGAATTGGCCACAATGAAGATCCTTCTTAATTTATATAACAACTATCATAAAAAATTATCAACCTCGGCAGCCTAGCTGTGAACTAACATAGCTTTAAATCAACGTAGCTGTGAATTAATACTGTGAGCCAACTTGACCCATATAGGGAATGCCTTAATCGCTAAAGTAGCAAATTCGCCTTATCATCACAATAGCCTATCAGTAACTAACTGATTACTAGCCAAAATCTAGTTGAATAATAAAAAAATCCGAATATTTTTGATATAGGGCTTGACAGTCACAGTTAATTTGCTAAAATACGCACCACTTAAACGCTGCGATGATTTTTGCAGGTTTAACAAAAAATTCTACCGCTTATTCTCCAATAGCTCAGTCGGTAGAGCAATGGACTGTTAATCCATGTGTCCCTGGTTCGAGCCCAGGTTGGAGAGCCATATTAAGAAGACCTTTAGCAAGCGTTGTTAAAGGTCTTTTTTTATGTGGCATTTTTTATCTATCGTTATTGCTATGGGTCATTTTGCATCATGAATTTTATTGATGTTTTTTGCTAAAAAATGCTTGACTCATTTTTTAAATCTCAGTAATATACGCACCACTTGATTATCTGTTCTCCAATAGCTCAGTCGGTAGAGCAATGGACTGTTAATCCATGTGTCCCTGGTTCGAGCCCAGGTTGGAGAGCCAATCAAGCCAAATTCTGTTGTATATTTTGAACCCGTTCCCTTGTGAATGGGTTTTTTTATGAGCAAAGTTTAGCAATTTGCTGTTTAATACGCCTTTATTTAATATCCTATTATCTCACTTGCTAAAGTACTATAAGATACTATTGATAAGATACTACTTATGACGCTGTCGTTTTCCCCTACCCAATCACAATTTTTGACCCTACAACAAGCGATTAATAAAGACCGCATCACCCAGCTAGTGAGCGATCATCAGCAAGGTAAACTGTCACCAGAAGATAAATCTTACTATGAAAACTTAATCACCCAATTTATCGAGCTAATCAAGCTGCCTGATAGCGCGCATTTAGCCATGCAGCTTTTACCAGAATTCAAAATCACCGTGCCAGCCTTGCTTGATGGCATGGCTTATCGCGCAGTGTCCGATAAAAGCCCGAAAGCGTGTGTGTTTGCGGCATATATGATTGACCAATCGCTGTTGCAGCGCGATATGACGCCCCTGTTTAATGTGATTATTGAACTCGGTACGCCTGAGCTGTGGGTTGAATTGGTAAAAAAAGTGAATAATGCCCCTGCCGATCGCATCGTTGAGAAGGTTTATCAATGTGATAAATCGGTACAGGCCTATTGGGAACAACAAATTTTGTAAAGAAATTTCGCCTGATTGTCGCGTGCAGCGTTAAGCTAATGCAACATTTGGCTAAGATTTTTGTAGGAATTTTACGTTTGCCTTGCTTGTTTCTCGCCAATGAAATAATTACACTAGGTTAAAGATATCTAATTGTGCTAAATTTTCCGTCTAATTGATAAACTGGTTACATCTAGCTTCATTGCTAAAAATTGATCACACGCGAGGCATGCAAATGATTACTAAAATCAAAAAAAATCAACAAGTCATGGTTCCTATTCATATCAAAATCACTGAAGAAATGCGGGATTTGTTAACCCAAGTCGCCAAAAATCATGGTTTTCCACGTATTCAAGGCTTGATTCGCTTATATATTCGCCGGGGACTCGATGCCGAGAATGTCGGCTACTCACTCGCCAAAGACAGCCGTTTTATCGAAAAGCTGAAGCGTCAAGGGGTGGCTGATGAGGTGATTTTTGAAGCGATTGAGGAGACAGCCAATGAGCCAGCAGCCAAAGCAAACGATACGGCAAAACCTTAAGCATTTTTAGCCCCATAAAAAAGCCCAAAACGCAAATGTTTTGGGTTTTTTAAGATTTACCAACGCTTTTATAGACTTATGTAACGTGCCAGAGCAGCGAGTTATTAACAATGTGATAACGTATCAGCAAGGTAATTTTCAACATTATTGTTAAACTGTAATGGGTTACATGGAGGCACTAAAACAACCCGTTGTATCAATATTTTTAGACTCAGGATTGGTGGGTTTTGAGCGTTTTTTGCTTCAATATTTTGCTTAACATCAGCGCAAGGTATGAAGCTCAGGTATTAAGCCAAAGTGTTTAGCATAGTTATCCAACTTTCTATTTAGCTTTCTATTTAGCTTTCTATTTAGCTTTCTTTTGCTAATATTTTTTGCATTAACGTAAAAAAATGCTTGCATTGTTATTTCACTTGTATATAATAGCCACCACAATTTGGAAGCTTGGCAGAGCGGTTGAATGCACCGGTCTTGAAAACCGGCAAGGGTGCGAGCCCTTCGAGAGTTCGAATCTCTCAGCTTCCGCCATATTAAAAAAACCCCTGACTTAATTAAGTTTTGGGGTTTTTTATTGCCTAAGATTTGTCCTTATGAATATCATTCTTTTACCGCAAAATACCTCATCGACCGCTATTATTGATGATAAAACGAGCGTGATGCATTTAAAACAGGTGCTTAAAGTGGCATTGGGCGATACGGTGAAAGTCGGTATCAAAAATGGTCATTTAGGCACAGCGGTTGTCAGTAATATCCACGATTCAAGTATCGAATTATCACAAATCCACTGTACTATTGCGCCACCTGCCAAACTTCCGCTGACTGTTATTTTGGCAATTCCCCGCCCCAAGGTATTGCGTCGTCTATTTTTGGACATGACGGCGATGGGTGCCCAGCATATTATTTTGGTCAATAGTTACCGTAGTGAAAAGAGCTACTGGCAAACCCCATTTTTAACTCAGCTCGATAACTATATTCATGAAGGCTTACAACAAGCCTGTGATACCGTAAGCCCGACCGTGAGCTTCAAAAAACGCTTAAAACCTTTTGTTGAAGATGAACTACCTGCTTTAATTGCAGGCAAACAGGCGATTTTGGCACATCCTTATGCCCATGAGCAGTTTACCCAAGTGTGGGACAATGCCATGCCACATGTGCTAGTGATTGGGGCTGAAGGCGGCTGGATCGATTATGAAGTCGAATTATTCAAAACCGCTGGCTGCCAAGCGGCGCATATTGGCAATCGCATCTTACGCACTGAGAATGCCGTGAGTGTGCTCTGCGGTCATGCACTGTTAACTAGCCAATAAAATAGCCCATAAGAACAGCCCTACATTGCGGTCAGATAACCTGCTATCGCCAAAGTTAAGCGGATGCAGGTGTGAAAAAATCATTACAACATCATAACAATTTTGTCTTGGGATTGATTTTGCATAAAGGTGTATGATATTTCCTGCTTCATGTCATAACGATAAAATTAAATATGCATAACTAAACAACATGACTAGATAATATAACGAGATAAAAAGGAAAGCTCATGAAAGCGAGTGATATCTTAGATAACGCGACGTTTATGCCTTTTACTGCCCCACCTTGTTCGAATGGTCCTTACGAATTTTTTGACCGCGAATACTTTATTATCACCTACCGCACAGATCCCGAAAAACTGCGAGCTATTGTACCTGAGCCACTCCAAATCACTGATGACGCGCTGGTGAGTTACGAGTTTATCCGTATGCCCAACAGCACAGGTTTTGGCAACTATACCGAATCGGGACAAGTGATTGAAGTGATTGATGCCGAAGGTCGTCATGCCAATTATACCCATTGTATGTTTTTAGATGACTTTGGACCTACCGCGGGCGGGCGTGAGCTGTGGGGTTTCCCCAAAAAAATGGCGTCGCCTGTATTAACCGTTGACAATACCGACACCCTACTTGGCACCCTCGACTATGGTAGTGTGCGCGTAGCCACAGGCACTATGGCGTATAAATATGATGAGCTGGACAAAGCCACCGTCAAAGCCAATATGGAAAAAACGCCCAATTATTTATTAAAACTCATTCCCCATGTCGATGGCACGCCGCGTATTTGCGAGTTGGTACGTTATTATTTGACCAATGTAGAAGTTAAAGCAGCCTATACAGGACCTGCTACCTTACAGTTATTTGACCATGTGATGGCACCCGTGTCAAAATTACCTGTGCTAGAAATCGTCAAAACCTCTCACATTATCGCTAATCTCACCCTGGCATTGGGAGAAGTAGCGGTAGACTACATTGCCGATGCGCAAGCCCGTCCCGATAGTAACTTTCAATAATTAATTTTTAATAAGTAAAACCGTCATAATAAAACCACTTTGTCATAAAAAATTAAGGAGAAAAATATGGCTACCCAACTCACTACTGATTTAACCGGTAAAGTCGCACTCGTCACTGGCTCTGCAAGTGGTATCGGTCGCGATATCGCAGAAACCTATGCCAAAGCAGGCGCTGCGGTAGGTATTGCAGATATCAACCCAGATGCGGCGCAAGCAACCGTGGATGCAATCAAAGCCGCAGGCGGCAAAGCGGTCGCCATTGCCATGGATGTGACCAATGAAGACGCGGTAAATGCTGGCGTGGATAAACTGGTACAAGAATTTGGGGATATTGATATTTTGGTGTCCAATGCCGGTATCCAAATCATTAATCCAATCGACCAATTTAGCTACGCGGATTGGAAAAAAATGATTGCCATTCATCTAGACGGTGCTTTTTTGACTACCAAAGCGGCACTTAAATACATGTATCAAAATGACAAAGTAGGTACCGTCATTTATATGGGCTCAGTACACTCACATGAAGCATCAGCCCTAAAAGCGCCGTACGTCTCTGCCAAACACGCGCTATTAGGTCTAGCCCGCGTATTGGCTAAAGAAGGCGCCGCTCACAACGTGCGCTCATATGTGGTATGCCCAGGCTTTGTCAAAACCCCACTGGTTGAAAAACAAATCCCAGAACAAGCCAAAGAAAAAGGCATTTCTGAAGAAGAAGTGGTGAAAAACGTGATGCTGGGTCAAACCGTTGACGGTGAATTTACCACAACCGATGATATCGCTCAATTAACCTTATTCTTAACCGCTTTCCCAACCAATGCGATGACCGGTCAATCATTTATCGCAAGTCACGGCTGGTTTATGAAATAGCTGACTATTGGCTTATAAAACCGAAGTACAAGAATAGACTACAAGAATAGGCTACAAAACTGACTGATAAAAAAGGACTAGCTTGGCTAGTCCTTTTTTTGCGTTTGCAATCTATATAAAGGGTTAATGCATAGGTTACAGATCGTCAATGAGCTTTCGACCATCACTCGCCACAGGTTCATGGTCAATTTTTTGAATCTCTGATTTTATAAGCTGTTCATTGTTATCAGCGATACATTGCATGATCATGGCAAGTTGTTGCTTGGTCGCATCTTGATATTTTTCTGCTAAGATTTGCCCGACGTGACCGGCAGTTTGGGCGGCTTTTGGGTTGCCAAGCCATCGAGCCAGTTGCTGCGTTAATTCATCACTACCATTGACTTGCGCCAATGCACCGGCTTGTTTTAACTGATCTACAATCAATTGGCAAGATTGGGTATATTGCCCCATAATAATCGGCTTGCCGACAATGGCTGCTTCAATCGGATTATGCCCCCCGATATTCACCAAAGACCCACCGACAATGGCAATGTCTGAGAGAGCATACCACACGCCAAGTTCACCCATACTATCTGCCAAATAAACGCTTTCATTTTTGGCAGGTTCGCCATCTTGACTACGCCGAATCACCGGCAAATTTTTGGAGTCAATCAATTTGGCAACATCATCAAAACGCTCGGGATGACGTGGTACGATAATGAGCAGCGGATGACGGTTGGCATACTGGGCTTTCACGGTTAAAAAGCTGTCTAAAATTGCCAATTCTTCGCCTTCATGGGTGCTGGCTGCCAAAATCACGGCGCGATCTGACAAGTTCCAACTTTGTTTTAACTTTTCGGCACGGCTTAGCATCAACGGGTTGGTTTTACTAGACCATTTAAGCGAACTGGCAATGCGGATTTTGTCACTGGTAGCGCCCAATTGGCGAAAGCGTTTGGCAGAATCGCTGTCTTGGGCGATGATAAGGCTTAAATTCTCCATCATACTTTGGCTAAGCTTGGCAGCTTTTTGATATCCCTTAAAAGATTTTTCTGACAAGCGGCCATTGACCAAAATCGTAGCAATTTGACGATTATTGAGTTCAGCAAGCGTGGTGCCCCACAATTCAGTCTCGATAAATAGCGCGGCGACGGGTTGGACATGTGCCAAAAATTTATCAATCACCGCTTTACTATCGACTGGTACAAAACTATGGTACACCTTGCCGGCTGCTATCTCAGGCGCAAACAGCTGCTCGACGCGGTTATAGCCTGTATGCGTGGTATTGGTCACCCACAACGCGTAGCCTTGCGCGAGCAAATCTCTTAAAATCGGTTCGGCGGTATTGGTTTCACCGAGTGACACCGCATGACACCAAATCATCGGCTGATGGGTGTGAATCTCAGGAAACACTTGACCAAAGCGTTGCTGCTTTTCATTAGGCAAGGTGGTTTTGCTCGCAAGTTTTAGTTGGTATAGTGGCTTTAACAGCGACATGGCGAGACGATAGTATAACGGTGTGGCTTGCATAACGACTCTTGAAACAACTTAATAAAAAAATGCCGTTATTGTAAAAAACGAGGGCTAAAATAGCAATAAAAAACCCTACTTTGTAAGTAGGGTTTTTGAACTTAGAGGTTCGCGAAATTCAACACCAGCCATTAGGCTTGTTCTGTCCAGCGTTTTTGTGATTCTTTAATCACCGCTTTGGCTTCCTCGATGTCGCCCCAGCTTTCAACTTTGGTTGTGCCCGCTTTTTTCAAATCTTTATAGTGATTAAAATGGAACTCGATTTGCTTAATCAGCTGCTGTGGTAAATCTGCAAGGGTATTGATAGCGTTACCGTTGTTGCGGTCATCGGCAGGTACCACAACCACTTTATCATCCACTTCACCATCATCCACGAATTTCATCACGCCAATGACCTTGGCTTCCATAAAGATGCCTGTTGGTAGCGGGGTGTCAGTGATGATCAGTGCGTCTAATTCGTCACCATCTTCATCAAGGGTTTGTGGGATAAAACCGTAGTTGGTTGGTTTGGCAAATAATTGTGGCTCTACGCGGTCAAGTTGCATCACGCCAAGTTTACGGTTCCATTCGATTTTGTTGTTTGAACCCGCTGGAATCTCGATAACTACGTTAATCACGCCGCCATCAACATCACCCGCATCAAGAATTTGGTTAAAATCTGCCATGAGTTTTTCCTTTTTGTTAGTAAAGTTGTTTATAAAACTGCTTGTAAAAAAGTAGCCTAAAAGTGGGTTGATTATAGCAAAGTCTGTTGGCTTTCTCTATTTTTTCCCGCCGCAACTTCTAGGAAATTATGAATATGCATAGGCAAGTTTGGAATTAAAAAAATTGGTCGTTTAACATCCTGTGTTAATTAAAATCCACTTACTTTTCAATAAACTTGGCTTTGTCTTTAAACATACATTCATTAAACACCGGGCATTTGCCACATTCGGGACTTCTAGCTTTACAAGTATAACGCCCATGCAAAATCAAATAATGGTGCGCGTCCAATATATAGTCCTGTGGTATTCGCGCGATGAGTTTATCTTCCACTTCTCGCACATTTTTACCCGTTGCCAAGCCTGTGCGATTGCCGACACGAAAAATATGGGTATCCACTGCCATGGTGGGCTGCCCAAAGGCAGTGTTAAGCACCACATTGGCAGTTTTTCGCCCTACCCCTGCTAGGCTTTCAAGCTCGTGGCGGGTTTGCGGTACTTCGCTAGCAAATTTATCCACCAAGTCTTGGCAGCATTTCATCACATTTTTGGCTTTGCTATTGTATAGCCCAATGGTTTTGATATAGCTTTTTAGCCCTGCTTCACCCAAATCCAAAATTGCTTGCGGGGTATTGGCAACGGCATATAGTTTACGGGTAGCCAGATTGACACTGACATCGGTGGCTTGTGCCGACAGTATGACCGCGATCAACAATTCAAAGTTGCTCTGATATTCCAGTTCCGTCTCTGGTTTTTCAATGGCTGCGGCTAATTTTTGGAAAAACGGCAACACGTTTTTATTGGGCATGCGCCGTGAGGGCGGTGTCTCTGCGGTTTTGGGCACTTGGATTTTTGGTTTGATGTTGGCAACCATTATGCACTCTTTAAGTTATTGCAGTGTCGCAAGTTGCTGCTGCAAGGCTTGCACCAAGGCTTGTTTATTGTCATCTGCGCGTACGGCAAGTTGTTTTTCTAATTTTTTGATTTGGGTGCGTAGTTTTGCCGCTTCAATGGCGTTTTTAGCCGCTGCTTCATCGATATCG
>NZ_DALZSV010000071.1:6138-9649 GCF_032014955.1 Moraxella sp. CTOTU47724 | reverse complement strand
TAATATGGGTGGAGCATTCACGGGCAAATGGTGTACAGGTAATACCTCAAGTGTACCAGTCGGCAAATATGCGAAACAAGCCATGACCAATCTTGGCTGGTGGGATACGCTCAAACCACGTCTCGTTGAAACCGAAGACGTACGTGCGGCGTTAAACTTTGTTAATCGTGGGGAATGTCAGCTTGGTGTCGTGTATGCAACCGATGCAGCGGTGGCAAAAAATGTACAAATTATTGGTGTGTTCCCATTGACTACGCATACACCGATTGTTTATCCAATTGCTATGGTTAAGAAAAACGCTGAGGCACAGCGCTATTACCAATTCTTACAATCCGCTCCTGCCAAAGCGATTTATAAAAAATATGGCTTTAATGGGCTGCAATAAGCAATCAAATAACTATGTTAGTGCCCAATTTGACGCCAGAAGAAATTGAAGTGATTAAGCTATCTTGCCAAGTGGCAAGTTTTAGCTTGCTGATTAACCTTATCCCTGCCATTGGCATGGGGTGGTTGCTCGCTCGTAAGGATTTTTGGGGTAAATCGTTATTTGAAACTTTGGTATTTTTACCGCTTGTATTGCCGCCAGTTGTACCAGGTTATATCTTGCTTGTGCTATTTGGCAATGAAGGCTTAATTGGCAAATACCTAACAAGAATGGGTTTTGAGCTTGCTTTTAACTGGAAAGGTGCGGTCTTGGCATCGGCAGTTATGGGTTTTCCACTCATGGTACAGTCAGTTCGTTTGGCAATTGAGTTGGTCGATGAACGCCTAGAAATAACTGCCATGACACTGGGTGCAAGCCGTTTGCGGACGTTTTTCCAAGTGACCTTACCGCTGTCAGGTGCGGGGATTGTGATCGGGGCTATTTTATCGTTTTGTCGCAGTTTGGGAGAATTTGGGGCGACCATTACTTTTGTCGGTAATATTGATGGCGAAACTCGGACACTACCGCTTGCTATTTACAGTCTACTACAACAGCCCGATAGTGATTCCCAAATTATGCGCTTGTTGGTCTTATCGGTTGGTATTGCATTTATGGCATTGTGGTTGTCGCAATGGTATGGGCGTTATAGGAAACGCAAACTGGCTTAGCTTCTCACCTTACAATAAATTCTACCTTAAACGAATATTATTATGATAAATATTACCCAACCGCTTGTTTTTGATTGTGATTTTTTACTAAGCTTGGGTAAGTTTCAGTTGTTAGCAAATCTACAATCAACCCAGCAAGTTATGGGATTGTTTGGTGTGTCCGGTTCGGGTAAAACCAGTATTTTGCACAGTATCGCGGGAATTAATACACCCAAACAGGGTAAAATCATCATCAATGGTCAGACATGGTTTGACAGCCAAAAGAAAATCAATCTATCGACTCAGCAACGACGAGTGGGTTTGGTGTTCCAAGATGCTCAAATTTTTCCCCACAAATCTGTCATGGAAAATTTATTGTTCGGCTATCGTAATATCTCACCAGAAAATCGGCGGTTTCAAATTGATGAAATTATCGACTTGTTAAAACTTGAGCATTTGACTCATCGAATGCCAACCAAGCTGTCAGGTGGTGAAAAACAGCGAGTAGCTTTGGGGCGGGCTTTGCTATATTCTCCGCAATTACTACTTCTTGATGAGCCGTTATCCGCCTTAGATAGTATTCATAAGCAAGAGATTTTGCCGTTTTTTCAACAAATCATCACTACTACGCAAATTCCTATTCTGTATGTTAGCCATGATAAAGACGAAATATCGGCACTGACTGATGAGATTTATTTTTTATAAAGAAAGGTTCGGCACAATGCGCACAGTACGGTCGTTTTATAGACATTTCACCCATTATCAATTTTAAAAATACTCGACTAATTTCCTTAGCGTGCTATTTTTTCCGTTTTCTGTGCTGACCCCTACCAGTTAGTTTATCTTTGTTGCGACTAAATTTAGACGGCAGAGGGTGTTTGATTATAGGGAGCTAACAAGTTTGTTATAAATGCAGCCATTGATAATGAGAACTGTTTGCCACCGTGTTCTATCACTTGACTAACTAGTGTGAGCTGAGAAAATTTTTCTACCAATAATGGTGAATATTGCTGCAGCGGTAAACCTAGAGCTTTAAGTTTGGCTTCATACGCTGACCAATGCTTTGCGAGAGTTTCAGCGGATGACGTCCCGTGTTTGAGCCCTGTTGGTCTGTCATTGGGAAAATAAAGCTCCCAAAACGTGCTAATTTCTTGCTCGCTCATGCCGTCAAAATCTGAGATATGGCATAAATCCAATGCCACACGTTGATCCGACCACATTACAGCCACCAACGGCAAGGCATAACTAATGGCCAAATGATAATCTATTTTTGACACAGGTTTGGGCTGGGTGATGCTTTGTAACATTAGCGGTTCAAGTCGCAGTTTGGCAGGGTGTCCTGCTTGGTGAAAAATATAGCTAATTTGGTCGTGGTCAAAAAAGTAATCGGTGAGTTCATTATCTAGAATCGCTCGTCGGCATCGGCGTTGGGTGCGGCTGATTTGCAAATCAAATAAATGAATCTGCTGATGGTTCAATGTAATAGTTTTAAGGTACATGGCGGTTTTTCCCTTCATTAATACCATTAGGCTATAAAAAGAACGATAATTTTCAATCTTAATTATTGTTTGCTTACAGATACCGCAGGTGAGCCACTCCAAATACTATCGGAGGGTAGTTCCTCGCCTTTCATCACTAAAGTCATCGGCTCGATGATAACATTATCATGAATTTGGGTGTCGTATAGCACAGTACTACGAGAGCGGACAGTGACGCCATTGCCCAGTTTAACTGTACCGATTTTCATGATACGGTCTTCAAACAGGTGTGTTTGGGGTCCTGTGTGGTTGTTGAGTTCACAGTCATCGCCCAAGGTCACGCAGTCAAACTCGGTCATGTCGGTGCTATCGAGCCATGCCCGTCTGCCGATTTTTGCCCCGAATAATCGCATTACCCAAGGCAAATACACTGTACCCCGCAGATAGTTGTTGATACTCGGGATGACGATGGCTTCATATAGGCTGGTAATGGCTTCAGATAGCCACACAAATAGTGTCCACATCGGAGCAGAACGTGGGCGGTATTTGCCGACTAACAGCCATTTGAGCAATGCCACAAACACGATACTGCCAAGTCCGTATAGCACGCCACAGCCCAATAGAGCGAGTATTGCCATGGCTGTGTCATAGTTTTTTTCAACATCTAGCACCAACTCAACAATGCTATAACCAACACCAATGATAAAAGACAACGGCAACACAATACGCAAACCTTCGATAAACGCACGGCTGATAAAGCGGGCAGTACTTGGGGCAAAGGTGAGTTTGGGGTCATAGCCTATGATAGTCTCACGGGCGGGTAGACGAATTGCTGGCGTACCGAACCAAGTTTGTCCTTGCGGGGTCTGCCCTTGTCCTGCATCACTCATAGCCTTGCCCGTATGAGCCTGTTGCATTTGTTCGTTGGTTGGCACACGAGATTGCACACCAATCAGCACGTC
>NZ_DALZSV010000071.1:0-6128 GCF_032014955.1 Moraxella sp. CTOTU47724 | reverse complement strand
CAACAGTAGGCTTTAGGTGCATCCAACCTTGGCGGATCTCTTCATCACCCAACATCACTGCATCGGCGATAAAGCTGTCATCGCCCAAGGTAAGCATATCGGGTACAACCCCCATAGCAGTTGAGATTTCGGCATTTTTACCTACTTTAGCCCCTAGCAAGCGATACCAATACGGGGCATACACGGTTGCATAAATACCATGCAGTGTCTGAAGGCTCGACTCTTGAATCAAATTGGCGAGCCATTTACGCCGATATAGACTGCCATGCACAGGGTGCATACCAGCTTGCAGTTTTGGCACGGCAAGCCAACGTATGGCCGCCGACACTAAAACAGTCAAGAATATCATAATGGCAGTTCCAGGAATGGCTAGGATAAAGTAACGTAGCATCGTCCAATGATAGCCTTCAGCTTGAAAGAAGGGTAACACAAACTTTTCATCGAACGCATCGACCATAATGAAGGTTGGGAAAATCGGCATATAAAACAAACAAGCAACCAACACCATACCTAGCAAATAATACAAGTGTAAGCGCATACCGATGTTTTGCGGCTGTGATGCTGGCATTGGCTCAGGCTTATTGGTCGGTTGTAGTGGAGCACCTTGCCATGCGGTATTGGCTGGCAACTGCATACCACTTACCACAGCGGCTAAACCATCTAAATAACTGCCGTCTGCCATGGTGGTGTTGCCTTCTAGAACCGAGTACGAGCCGACATAGGTATCATTTCCCAACGCAATCTGCCCGAGATGTAGCCAGCCTTTTTCAACATACGCATTGTCAAGATTGACTCCATTGCCGATATCCACATTATTGCCAATGCTCAGTAAATGCGGATTGCGAATAGTAATTGAGCCAATATTGACATTGTTACCAACTTTCGCCCCTAATGCTCGCAGGTAGCTAACATACAGGCTTGAACCCGCAAGCAGATAACTGGGTGCAAGGTCAGTCAATCTATCCGACAGCCACCAGCGTAGATATACGCTACCCCATAGCGGATACCGCCCTGCTGTTACTCTAGCAATCAGCAAACGGTTACCGACAATAGCGATCATAAAGCCGAGTAACTCCACCGCCAAAAAGGTTAATAGCGACCATACAATCGCTGTCAACATTGAGTCGCCAGGACTACCTGTAAAATAGTTGTACACAAAAAATGGGGCAAGCCATTTCATGATTTGTAACATGATGATAAAGGGCAAATACGCGGTCTGTACCAAAGTCGCCACCAAGCGTTGGCTAAAGCTCGCCGAATAACGAGTGATTTTCGCATGCTCCCCTTGTAAACCACGATTATCATAGGTAGCTATCCGCATTTTATCGGCAATACCTATCACCGTGCGAGCTTGATAAATATCTGCAATCGTCAAATGACTAAATTGTGGCACTTGGCGCAGTTGTGAAATTAACTTAGCAACTAAAAGCGAATGTCCGCCCAAATCATCGAAAAAATCGGCTTTTAACGAGATTTGTTGCACCCCAAGCAAGGTTCTTAGTTTGTCAAACAATAGGGTTTCGGCTTCATCGGCTGGCTCATCGCCTTGCATCTCACTTTGAATGCCGGCAAGTGGCATGGCTTTTAGCACTTTGCGGTCGATTTTACCCGAGGCAAGGCGGGGCACTTGGCTATCGGTGAGCCATTCAAAACGGGCAGGCATCATATAACTTGGCAAGCGTTGTCGCAGCAGATGTCGTAAATCTTGCTGACTATAGCCGTCACTCGATGCTTGTTTATCGGCATCATCCGCCACCACAAAGGCGACTAGCTGGTCTACATCATTGAGTGGACGTAGCACCACCGCTGATGTGCCGATATTGTCAATGTCCACCAACGCCGATTCGATTTCACCCAACTCGACCCGAAAGCCCCGAATTTTGATTTGGTCATCGGCACGCCCAAACATAAAGATATTGCCAAATGCATCAATTTTTGCCAAATCACCTGTTCGATATAGGATTTTTTCGTCATCATTGCTGGCGACTGGATTGTCGATAAATTTCTCGGCGGTCAACTCTGGACGACCCAAATAACCCAACGCCACCGCACGCCCAAAGATACACAACTCACCTGTGGCATCAATCGGCAAAATTTCACCATTCTCCCCACGAACTAACATGCCATAGTTGGGGAGTGGAATCCCAATCGTAACAGGCTCATTGGGTTGTAACAGTGCAAGACTTGCCGAAACCGTCGCTTCAGTCGGTCCATAGGTATTAAACAATTGACGATTAGGAATATTGTCTGGTTTGGCAAAACGTCTGACCACCGCATCGGGACACATTTCACCACCCAAGTTCATAATCCGAATACTGGATACATCATCTGGCAACAGAGCGACCAAGGTCGGTACGGCGTGTAACACGGTGATTTGATTGTCACTTAACGCTTGATACAAGGCTTCTGGGTCGGCCACAATGGCTTTTGGGGCTATCCATAGGCTTGCCCCGACCAAATAACTTATCCAAATTTCTTCAAATGACATATCAAATGCCACCGAAAAGCCTTGATAAACTTTGTCATTGGCATTGATGCCCAATCTCCCATTTTCCGAGCGTAGAAAATGACAAATACTGCCTTGCGACAGCAAAATCCCTTTGGGCTTGCCGGTACTGCCAGACGTATAAATCACATACGCAGGGTCATGAATGCTGACCGCCCCGCGGCGTAGCCAGTTTTGTGGCGGATAGTCGCTCTTATTTGGCATACTGGCACGCAAAGACTCCACTGTCCAAAGCTCGACTGGCAAACTTGCCAACACCTCAGCCACCACAGGTTTTAGCTCATCGGAGGTAATCAAGCCTACTGCATGCGCATCTTCTAGGCATACCATAATCCGCTCTGGTGGAATATCAGCATCCATCGGTAGCCACCCCGCTCCCGTTTTGGCTATGGCAAGCTGACTAATCAGCAAGTCTAGGCCACGATTTTGCCATAACCCGACCAACTGCCCTGATTTTACCCCTTTGGCAAGCAATCTATCCGCCAACGAATCGGCTTGGGTATTTAGCTCAGCGTACGTCAGCCTTTTGCAACCAAAAGTCAATGCTATTTGATCTGGGTAAGTATGTGCTGTAGCTTCAAAAATATCAGCAAGACATTCATCTCGCAAAAAGCTCGGCACTGTAGCTCCGCGCACGATAGACAATGTGCTATTAACTTGCGGTATAGCAAGTTGGGCTGGACTGATGTCAGTGCTAGGGTTGGGTATAAGGGAGAAGGGGGATACAACAGGATTATTCATGAGAGCTACCAAATTTAAAGCAAATCAGTAATTTGGTGACATGGTAATGGTCAGAGATTAGATTAAAATTAGCATACTGATGTCCATTGTAACTTTATGTAAATGTTATTAATCAATAGAAATATAGTCAATTTAGCAATAACCCTATTTTTAGCTTAAAAACCAGGTAGTTAAGTTGGTTACCCCTGTCACAGCTATCCGCCGAATAGCTAGGCGTTTTGCATTCTTTTTGGTAGTGAGAAACACTGATTCTCAAGGCAATAGCGTTAACAATGAGGTTAAATAATAAAAACGACTGGCAAAACCAGTCGTAAGGAGAATATCTAAAGCGAGTTTTTGTTAGTATTAGAGAACGAAACTGCTATTATTTAGCGATACCGCCATGACCTGAACAAGCACCACGGGTTGCCTTAGCTTTTGAGATTGAGCCATCTTTACATTTAAACCCTGAGGTGGTCACTTTTTTTGTCACAACTGTGGTCTTGCTAGTAGGTACGGTTTTGGTCGCTTTAGAGACCGATTTAATGGTGGTGGTTTGGGCTTTGGTCGCTACAGTGGTGGCTGGAGTGGTTTTCACCGCTGTGGTAGTTTTTGACGCAGGCACGGCTGGTTGTGTAGTCGTGGCAGCGAAGCTAACAGAGGCAATAGCCGTTGCAGCAGATAAAGCAATAATTTGAGCGATTTTCATTTCAAAAATCCTTACAAGATAAAGGGTCAATGTGTCGGCAAATAAGCTTGCTCATTGTGAGCATTGCTATATTTGGTGGGGTCATTATCCAGTGTTTTGACTTAGCGTTTACTTAGCAAAAATGGGCTGAAAACCGTCGAATTGTTATTGCAATGTAATTATTTTTGCTCAAGTCTTGGGGCTTCTTGCGTGATATCCCAACTGACATACGCATTTAACCCTTGTATGGTATGGCGTTGGCTGTCATAGCGATTTGATAAGCGAAAACTGCCGCCTGAATGGTTGACCAAGTTACTCACAATTGACAATCCCAAGCCAAAGCCACTAGGATTACTGGGATCAGCCGATTGCTGAGATGGTAAATTAGCGTGGGCTTGATAAAACGGCTCTAACACCTTGCTCAGCTCAGCTTCATCAATGCCTTGCCCTGTATCTTGGACAGTTAACGTTATGGTGGAGTGTTGGATTTGACTGTTGACATTGAGTAAATTAGTTTGGGTCAGACTGATATCCACCTTGCCATCATTGGGTGTGTATTTGATGGCATTTTCTAGCAAATTTTGCACAATCAATTTAAAGCCCAATTCATTGATAGGCAGTTGCACATCAAGCAAGTCATCCACACCTAAGCTGATATGTTTTTTTTCGGCAATTGGATAGTAGTCTATGAGCAACTGCGATATCACTTGCGTGGTCGAATAGCTGCTAATGGTAGCAGGGGATTGAAATTGTTCGGTTTTTGCCAATAACAATAGCTGATTCATCAGATGATTATTACGTTTGATACTCTCAAGTAATTCATCCACTCGTGTTTGATAATCAGTTGTGCCTACTGTGAGATATTTGAGTTGTTCGGCTTGTAGTAGTACTGCTGTCATGGGCGTACGAAGCTGATGCGAGGCATTGGCCACAAAGCGTTGGTTCATCGCCATGGTGGTCGTCAAATCTTTGATTTGCTGTTGAATTAGACGTAAGAATGGCTGAATTTCACTGGGTAAATCTTGCACCAACTCATCACTAATCAGTAAGCTTAAATCTTGGGGCTGAGCGGTTGCAAAGCGAGTGGGTGACACACTAGAGTGTTGCAAAATCTCTGTCACCGTCCGCAGCGGTAAAAATAGCTGATTAATGGTCAAAACCAGCACCAACACCAATAGTGGAATCAATAATAATAAAGGCAAAGTCATCTGTTTGGCACTTTGCCATGCTAAGGTATGATGAATGTTTGAATTCTCGGCAACCAAAAGCCGAGTGGTGAGTTGATTGTTGTCGGTATTTTTGGGGTCTGCGGTGAATAAATACACGCGCCATTGACCTGTATTACCTACAATGTCGTACAGACCATCGGCTTTATGTGACAGCCTTGCCAAAGTGTTGGCATCAAAGTAGTTTGCTAGGCGTTTATCGCTAAGCCAAAAAATCAGGGTTTGGTTTGCGGCGTTGTCGATGTTAAGAATATCGACGTTGACGGAGGTTTGGTCGGCGGTGTTTATCACTTGAGTGGGTAAATCGTAATCTACATTGACCTGATTTCGCTCAAAGGTCAAATCATGGCTTTTGGCGAGGCTGACAAGGCTTGCTAGTTTCATGTCTTGTAGCTTTTGGGCTTGTTTGTAGCCTTGCCACGCGCTAAACCCTGCGACACAGCTAATAAATAGCAACACCACACTGGTCACAGTCACAATCAATCGCCATTGCAGCGAATGTTGATACTTGGCTGCCCCGTGAGAGGGGCTGGGTTGGGGCGGATCCGTGAGCATCAAGATTTCTTATCTACAAACCAACCCAAGCCACGGATGTTTTTGATGACATCGCTGCCCAGTTTTTTGCGTAACGAATGAATGATAAATTCAATTACATTGCTTTCAATTTCGCTATGCCACGAGTAGATTTTCTCTTCTAACGCTTGGCGTGACTGTACTGCACCTGCATGGCTCATTAAGGCGTATAATACCGCATATTCACGGTTGCTTAAGTATTTCCATTCGCCTTGATACTGCACTTGACGGCTGTCCAAATCTAGGGTCAAAACGTCATTACTGAGTTGATTGCACTGATAGCCAAGCTGACGGCGTTTGACCGCTCGAATACGGGCGAGCAACTCGCTCAAATCAAACGGTTTGACCAAATAATCATCCGCCCCCAAATCCAACGCTTGCACCCGCTCTTTGACATTGTCATTGGCGGTTATTA
>NZ_DALZSV010000070.1:0-9964 GCF_032014955.1 Moraxella sp. CTOTU47724 | reverse complement strand
GCCAAGTCCGTCAAAAGACAGGCTTGTCGCAAAGTCAATTTGCCAAGTCATTGGGTATTTCGGTCAATACGCTAAAGTCTTGGGAGCAGGGTCAACGTAAACCCAGCGGTTCAGCTCAAGTTTTACTCAAATTATTGGGTAAAAAACCTGAGTTAATTGATGAGATTGCTCATTTGGCGTAGCCTTTGAATCCTATTAATAGCCATCTTGGCTTGTGACCCCTGCTGTCAAATACGGAATAAAACACTTGGTAGATATCATCAGGCAGCCTGACGATAAAAGTCTTGGAACACTTGAACAGGTGACTTAAATCTTAAGCGTTTTTGTATCCGCTGAAGATTATAAAAAATCTCAATATATCGAACCACTACCCAAAAACCAATAAATTTTATAAGAGAATTCAATGTTCAAAAAAATTATCTTCACCCTATGTCTTGTTTTATCTAATACAGTGATGGCAAAAAGTTTAGCATTAAGTTTTGATGATGGATTAGACCCAAAAACTAACCCACAAGCTGAGCAAATCAACGATGATATTCTAAAAACCCTAAAGCAAAATAAAATTACAGCTATTGTCTATCCGAGCATTAGTAAAATTGGTGGGGAACCAGGGCGAGATATTATTGCTAAATGGGGGCAAGAAGGTCAGCATATTGGTAACCATAGTAATTTACACATGAATTTTAATAAGCCTGATGTAACACTGGCTAATTATTTAAAAGATGTGCAAGAAGGTCATGATTTTTTTAAAAATTTAAAAGGCTTTGTTCCTCGCTATCGATTTCCCTTTTTAAAAGAAGGTAATACTGAAGAAAAAAGAGATGGCATGAGAAAATGGCTAAAAGTGCATAATTATCGTTCGGGTGCAGTAAGTATTGATGCGAGTGATTGGTATTACAATCAGTTATATTTAAAATACCAAGAGAATCATGATACGCAAAGTTTAGATAAGTTAAAAAAAGCGTATATAACGCACTTGCTTGGCAGAGCGGATTATTACGATAATTTAGCATTAAAAACGATTGAACGTTCACCCAATCACGTCATTTTACTGCATGTAAGAGCAATAAATGCCGCCTGGTTGCCCGATATTATTCAAGCATTCAAACAGCAAAAGTGGCAATTTATTGATTCAGAAAAAGCCTATACAGACCCAATTTATCAATTGCATTTACAGGTATTGCCCGCAGGCGAAAGTATTTTGTGGAGTATTGCCAAAGTTTATGGCGTTCAAGGGTTGAGGTATCCTGCTGAGGATGCTCCGTATGAAGCGGATAATTTGAAAAAATTTGGTTTAACGCCTTAATCAAAAACACTTGTTTTTGTTGAAAAATAGAACCGCTAATTATATGTCAGCGGTTTTTTCATATTAGAAATTTCTAAGTACTAATTCATGGGTGCTTATTGGAATAGCTTTTTAATAAGTTGTCAAACATACATATTGTAAGTTTATGATAAAGTAAACAATTATCAATATTCTAAAAAATGTTCGTTTTTTAGACAGATGAGATTTAATTAAAAATGTTCCAAAAAATCCCTTAAAGTATTATTTTTCGGTTTTCTGTGCTAACCTCATTATAAACTTACGTAGTAATCCCATCAATTAAATATCAAAAAAATGTATTCAATATTATATGTGATCCGAATTCTATGCTGATCCTTATCACGCAATATGCTAAGGCTTACACAAAAATTTTTGCAATCTCAATTGTTAAATTTACATTTTAAGCCGATAGCCAACGCCAACCTCTGTTAAGAAATGCTTAGGTCGTGAAGGATTGTCTTCAAGCTTTTGTCGCAAATTTGACATAAAAATTCGCACATAATGCCCTTGGTCTTGGTGCCCTTTACCCCACACTTCATCAAGGATTTGCTCATGGGTGAGCACACGCTGAGAATTGCGAATCAGTACTGAGAGTAAGCGATATTCAATGGGCGTTAAATGCACAACCTCACCATTTTTACTCACCTCACGTTGACTAGTATCAATACAAATATCACCCATTTGAACGATAGCATCACTGTCTTGGTTATTCTGGTAACGACGCAGCAACGCATTCACCCGCGCTAACAACTCACCCATACTAAAGGGCTTTGTTAGATAATCATCCGCTCCGTAATTAAGCGCTTGTATCTTATCTTGCTCATTACTACGTGCGGATAAGACGATAATGGGCAGTTTTGACCAAGTACGGATATCATTGATAATCTCAAGTCCATCACTGTCTGGCAAGCCTAAATCAAGAATAATTAAATCAGGGCGACGTGTTGCCGCTTCGATAAGGCCTCGTTGCCCAGTTTCTGCGGTATAAACGACCCATGCTTCGTCTTCTAATACTTTTTTAATAAAACGGGCAATATGGGGCTCATCTTCAATGATTAAAATCGTTTTCATAGGTTCGTTATCTAGGTCGGTAAATTCTCATAATCTGAGGGTGAATTAATCGAAATATGCGATTGATTATGTAATTGGCTAGCAAACTGTCGTTGTTCGATTTGGCTAGGTTGAGGTAGTTCTATGGTAAAACATGCCCCATGCGGTACCACATTGGTGACGCTCAGCGTGCCCCCCAAACTTTTTACCAGTTCACGACTTAAGGCTAAACCCAGCCCTAAACCGGTTACTGTGCTTTCTTGATTACCACGAGTAAAGCGTTCAAAAATCTTAGTTTGCATCTCAATGGGTACACCATCACCGGCATCAATAACATTAATTTTAAAATGATTTTGGCTATCTGATAGTGCTTGAATATGAATGGGTGACCCTAACGGTGAATAATTAATGGCATTGGTGAGTAAATTATTAAGAATTCTTGCCAATAATAATTCATCGGTATAGATAAATTGTAGGGCGTCTGGAATATCCACAATGATATCTCGAGTGCCAAGAGCAAACTCTAATTGAGTTAATATTCCACCAATCAATTCTTCAAGGCTAATCCATTGTTTATTAACGCTTATACCGCCTGATTGCAGTGACGCATAATCTAAAATATTGACCACCAAACGTCCAATGGCCCTACTTTGCTGTTGGATATCTAATGCTAGTTGATGCTGTTCTTGCTCAGTTTGTGTTAGTTGCAATAAACTTTCAGCGAGCGTGGATAATACCGCAAGCGGTGTGCGAATATCATGGGACAATGCCGATAACAGAGTTCCTCGCAACTGCTCTGATTTTACTTGAATCACCGCTTCTTGAGCAACTTTTGCCAAATAAATTCGCTCCAATGCCAAGGCAATTTGGGCAACTGCCACATCTAAAAAACGCTGTTGTTCAGGCTGATTAAAATAACTGGTATCTTTGGGCAAGACGGCAATTACCCCTAATACTTGCCCTGAAGCTGCCAGTGGACGGTATTGCATTTTGTTCGCCGTAAGCGTGTTGGTGCCAAATCCTGCAAGCTGATTATGGTCATATACCCACTGCGTCACTGCCCAATCAAATTCTGACGGTACGGCGGTATCACTCACCAAGTTTAACCGACCTTGATTGTTGGGCGTGACAACTAATGCATAACTGGCTAAATGTTGTAATAACCACAGCGTCGCATGGTCAGCAATCTGTTCAGTTTTACGTGCCGCACTTAAGCCTTGGCTTAATTCACTTATCGATTTGGCTTGCAGCTCACGACGACGAGCGGATTGGGCTTGAAACCGTAACCCAACCGCTAAGTTATTAATTAATAAAGAGACGACAATCAACACCCCAAAGGTCAATAGATATTGTACATCGCTTACCGAAAAAGAAAATTTTGGCTCAACAAAGAAAAAATCAAAGCTTAATACGCTAACGATAACCGCAAAAATCCCAGGAAAACGACCGAAACGTACCGAAACAAACACGATTATCAGTAAGTACAGCATTAAAACATTAGCTAAATCCAGCCATTGGGTGAGTTTAGCAAGTGAGGCAGTGACCAACGTACAACCCACGGTTGCGACCAGATAGCCCCTTACATTATGGTTTGCCCATAACTCTTGATAATTCGGCGTTTTGCTAATAAGAGAAGCTGATGTATTCGGGGTGGTGTCAGCCACTTGATTAACTATGATTAAGTCAAGCTTGGTGTCTTGTTTACCGATTTGCTCGATCAAAGAATTTCGCCAACACCCCAATTTGGGTCGTTGTTGTCCAATGACAATGCGTCCAATATTAAACTGATGGGCATAGCTCGTCAGTCCTTCAGCAACACTATTGGCGGTAATAATCTGGGTCGTTGCTCCCATGTCTTCCGCCAAACGTAGGGCATCTAAGATTTTTTGCTTATTTTTGGAAAGGTTAGATGGGGTTTCCACATGGGTCACATACCATTTGGTATGCAAGCTACCCGCAAGTCTAGCAGCATGGCGAATCAGGCGTTCATTATTACCAGTACTACTTAAGCCGACTAATAGTTGGTCTGTGGTGTTCCATATTGGTGAAATCCGTGCCTGTTTACGATAATTGCGCATATCGGTATCAACACGGTCAGCAGTACGACGCAGTGCCAATTCACGCAAGGCTATCAGATTGCCTTTGCGAAAAAAGTTTTTTACTGCATTTTTGGCTTGATTGGGCAAATATACCTTGCCTTCCTCTAACCGTGTTAATAGTTCATCGGCAGGCAAATCGACCAACACCACTTCATTGGCAGCATCAAAAAACCAATCCGGTAGTGTCTCTCGCACCGCTATGCCGGTGATTTGATTGACCACATCATTAACACTTTCTAAATGCTGTACATTTAAAGTAGTATAAACATTGATGCCTGCATTGATTAGCTCTTCCACATCTTGCCATCGCTTAGGATGACGGGAAGTCGGCACATTGCTATGGGCCAGTTCATCAACCAACAGAATATCTGGGTGAATCGCTAAAGCGGCATCGATATCAAATTCTTTAAGGGTTTGTCCTCGATAGTCAATTTGCTTGAGTGGTAAAATCGTTAAGTCTTCGAGCAAAGCAGCGGTTTCGCTACGTCCATGCGTTTCCACAATGCCGACAAGTACGTTAAAGCCCTGAGCTTGGGCTTGTCGTGCTGCCATCAGCATATCGTAAGTTTTACCCACACCTGCTGATGAGCCAAAGAAAATCTTGAGCTTGCCTCGGGTCGTGGTCAACGTCTCTGCCTCAATTTGATTGAGCAGCTCATCAGGGTTGGGGCGGTTATCAGTCATGCCTTACTCTTACGCTTACTTTATTATTGTGACTTAGCCAGTTTATCTAAAGCCACGTTGACTGCCAAGACATTGACAACCGGCTCACCTAAAACGCCAAATAGTGGGGCTTGGGTATTATCACGAATGGCTTTTTTAACCGTATCTACGCTAATGCCTCGTTGTTTGGCAATACGACCCACTTGCCATTCAGCAGCTGCAGGTGAGATATGGGGGTCAAGACCACTGGCAGAGGTAGTCACTAAATCAAGCGGTATTGGGGCGGTATTGGTGGGGTCGCTTGATTTTAATTTGCTAACGGCGGCTTGCACATTTTTCGCCAGCTCAGGGTTTAGAGGACCTAAGTTACTGCCCGTTGAAGCTTTAGCATCGTATTTCGCCGCTGACGGGCGTCCCCACAGATATTTAGGGTCATCAAAGTTTTGCCCAATTAGGCGTGAGCCAATCGTTTTACTTTGGCTATCTTTATATAGACTACCATTAGCTTGCATTGGCATCATCAGTTGCGAGACGGCGGTCATCCCCAGCGGATACAGTACCCCTAGAATCATGCTTAAGATGATAAACAACAGCAATGCCGGTTTTAGCATGGCAAATTGAATGGCAGATTGGTTGTTATTATCGGTATAGATTGTCGTATTCATCGTATTTCCCCTCAGGTTACGCCAAATGCAAGGTGTTTAAAATCACATCAATCACTTTAATCCCAATAAATGGCAGTATTAATCCACCTAAGCCGTAAATTAACAGGTTGGTGCGTAGCAACGTCGCTGCTTTGGCAGCACGGTATTTCACGCCTTTTAACGCCAGTGGAATCAACGCAATGATGATTAACGCATTAAAGATGACGGCAGATAAAATGGCACTGGTTGGGCTACCTAAATGCATGATATCTAACACTTTTAACGCAGGGTAAGTGCTGGCAAAGGCAGCAGGAATAATGGCAAAATATTTTGCCACGTCGTTGGCAAGGCTAAAAGTCGTTAAAGCACCACGGGTCATTAGCATCTGTTTGCCTGTTTGCACCACTTCAATGAGTTTGGTGGGGTTGGAATCTAAGTCCACCATATTCGCCGCTTCTTTTGCCGCTTGGGTACCACTGTTCATGGCAACAGCCACATCGGCTTGTGCCAAGGCAGGGGCATCATTAGTACCGTCACCAGTCATGGCAACCAGTTTACCTTGCTCTTGGTAACTACGAATACGAGCCAGTTTTTGCTCTGGGGTGGCTTCTGCCATAAAATCATCAACGCCTGCTTCTGCGGCAATCGCAGCGGCGGTTAAGGCATTGTCTCCAGTAATCATCACAGTACTAATGCCCATGCTACGCAGTTCAGCAAATCGCTCTTTAATGCCTGTTTTTACAATGTCTTTTAGCTCAACCACACCCAGTACTTTTTTACCATCGGCAATGACCAGTGGCGTACTGCCACGGCGAGCGACTTCTTCGACTTGGTGTTTAACGTTGTTTGAAATGATGCCACCTGCCTGTTCAACCCAGCGAGCAATGGCATCAAAAGCACCTTTACGAATCTGTCGGCCGCCAATATCGGTACCACTCATACGAGTTTGGGCAGTAAATTCAATCGCTTCGTAAGGCCGAGTTTTAAAATTAGCATCAGTCAAATTAAACTGCTGTTCCGCCAGTTTAACAATACTGCGTCCTTCTGGGGTTTCATCGGCCATTGAAGCAAGCATCGCTGTTTCTGCCAAGTCACTGGCAGTAATACCTTGTGCTGCCACAAACTGCGACGCTTGGCGATTCCCGTAAGTAATGGTGCCTGTTTTATCGAGCATTAACACATCGACATCGCCTGCGGCTTCGACCGCACGCCCTGAGGTGGCAATCACATTGGCTTGCATCATACGGCTCATCCCAGCGACGCCAATGGCTGATAACAAACCGCCAATCGTGGTCGGGATTAAACAAACCAGCAATGCCACCAAAATCACCAGCGACGTTGGAATACCTTGACCTGACGCTTTGACGGCAAATTGTGAAAAAGGCAGTAATGTGACGCACACCATTAAAAAGATAAACGTTAACGCCACCAATAAAATGGTTAACGCAATCTCATTGGGCGTTTTATTGCGTTTTGCCCCTTCGACGAGTGAAATCATACGGTCTAAAAAGCCTTGCCCAGCCGCTTGGGTAATACGAATGATGAGCCAGTCTGACAATACCCGAGTCCCACCCGTCACCGCATTAAAGTCGCCACCGCTTTCGCGAATCACAGGGGCTGACTCTCCCGTAATCGCTGATTCATCCACCGAGGCTAAGCCTTCAATCACTTCACCATCGGCAGGAATCACTTCACCGGCTTCCACCAATACGATATCGTCTTTATCCAATTCTGTGGCAAGCACGGTCATGGTGGCAGTACGGTCTTCGATATTAAGGAGTTTACGGGTTTTGAAGTCTTGACGAGCCTGTTTAAGGCTAGCGGCTTGCGCTTTGCTACGTCCTTCTGCCAAGGCTTCGGCAAAATTGGCAAACAAAATCGTAAACCATAGCCAAAGGGTTACGCTCAAATCAAAGCCAAACTCTGAGCGATGTTCGGGGGAAATTAATGCTTGAATCGTTAGTAACGTGGTTAAAATACTGCCCACATACACCACAAACATCACCGGATTACGCCACTGTACTTTAGGGTTTAGTTTAGCAAACGTTTCTTTTAACGCAGATTTGACCAATTCAGGAGCAAACATGCTTTGTGGTGTTTTTTTATGATGAGGTTCATTCGGCTGATGGTTTGTATTTATGGGCTGATTAGGACTAATAGTTTGTGTCATGATAAATTCCTTTAATGTGAGTCTGCGACGGCTACTGGTGCATCCAGATTTGCTCAATAATTGGGCCGAGTGCTAACGCTGGGATAAAAGTCAAAGCCCCAACCAATAACACCGTGCCGATAAGTAGCCCAACAAATAGTGGTGTAGTGGTTGGTAGCGTACCGTTATTGACAGGTAATCGTGGTTTTTTCGCCAGTGAACCTGCCAATGCCAGTACGGGTAAAATAACCCCAAACCGACCTACCAGCATGGCAATCCCCAACATCACATTATAAAAAGGAGTATTGGCACCCAGTCCTGCAAAGGCAGAACCATTGTTGTTTGCCGCCGAACTAAACGCATATAAAATTTCACTAAAGCCATGAGCAGATGGGTTAAATACCCCGGCTTGACCTGCCTCCGTCATCACACTAATCGCTGTACCGATGAGTACTGTCAACGGTGCAGCAAGCAGTCCTAATACCACCATTTTCATCTCATACGGTTCGATTTTTTTGCCCAAATATTCAGGGGTACGACCAATCATCAGTCCTGACACAAACACGGCCAAGATTGCAAACAACAACATGCCATAGAGACCGGCACCGACACCGCCAAATACCACTTCACCTAGCTGCATTTGGAGCATGGGAGCCAGACCGCCCATGGGGGTAAACGAGTCGTGCATGGCATTGACGGCACCACACGACGCCGCCGTGGTAATAGTCGCAAACAGGGAAGACGCCACGATGCCAAAACGGGTTTCTTTACCTTCCATATTGCCGCTCATATCAGGCGACACCAGACCACTCACTTGGTTAGCCAACCAAGGATTGCCTGCCAATTCACTGCTGACAGTGAGCCAATACATGCCTAAAAACAACAGCGTCATCGCCGACAAAATCACAATACCTTGACGCAGATTGCCACTGATTTTTCCTAAGCAGAAACATAACGCTGTTGGAATTAAGAAAATGGCGAGCATCTCAATAAAGTTAGAAAGTGCAGTAGGATTTTCAAACGGATGTGCTGAGTTGGCATTAAAAAAACCGCCACCATTCGTGCCTAACATTTTAATCGCTTCTTGCGAGGCAACAGGTCCTAGGGCAATATTTTGGACTGCCCCTTGTAATGTGCTGACACTGACAGTTGATGATAAGGTTTGAATCACCCCTTGGCTTACTAATAACAACGTAATAACGATGGCAATGGGCAACAAAATATACAGATTGCTTCGCCACAAATCGACCCACGCATTGCCAATACCTTGGGCGTTTTTACGGGTTAACCCACGTATTAACGCAAACGCCACCGCAATCCCGGTTGCTCCTGATAAAAAGTTTTGCAATGACATACCTAGCATTTGGGTCAGGTAGCTCATGGTAGATTCACCACCATAGCTTTGCCAGTTGGTATTGGTCATAAAGCTGATAGCAGTGTTAAAGGCTGAATGCCAAGTGGGTGCGGAAAATTTTTCTGGATTGAGCGGTAAAATGCCTTGTAGCAATTGCAACCCGAATAATGCCACTAAGCCAATGATGTTAAATAGCAAAATTGCTATGGCGTACTGTTTCCAGTTCATCTCATCACTGAGTTTGCCGTGATTGTCCACGCCTAACATCCCAAAACGGGAAAACCAGCGTTGTTCATTGGCAGATAGAGGGGCTTGCATCCGCTTCACCATAAATCCTGCTAACGGATAGGCAAGCATAAATAATACCGCAAGGTATAAAAGGACTTGAATGAAGGCAGAGGAAGTCATTAAAACTCCTCCGTTTTGATAAGGACGTACACCAGATAGATAAATAACCCGAGTGCCATCAACCCTGCTAACGCTTGCATAGCCAACTCCTTGATAGATTAAGCATAAAATTTGTCAATGCTTATTATTACCAAGAAGCTTGTAAATTTGCCGTTAATTGTTAAAGTGCAGATATAAAGAAAGTGTAAAGATAGGGTTTTTAGTTTGCAGATTAGTCTTTACAATTTAATAAGCTTTACCTTATAAATTTTAAGTCAATTCAACTCAACACTT
>NZ_DALZSV010000069.1:0-9982 GCF_032014955.1 Moraxella sp. CTOTU47724 | reverse complement strand
GGTTAATAGGGCGATAGAACTGAATAAGGCTAAGCTTTGAATTTGGTAGAAAGTACGTTCATACGTTTTTCCTTTTGTTAGTCGGAGATTTAATTTATACTCAGTATAAAGCTTAACACTATGTTAGGGTCAAGCTATTTCTTTGTTATTCTTTTGTAAAAGGAAATATAGTGAATATTAAACAGGTAGAACAAACCACAGGCTTGACCGCTCGCCAAATCCGAGAGTATGAAAAAATCGGGCTAATTCCTGCGATGACTCGCACACCGTCAGGTTATCGGGACTATTCACAGGATAGTATTGAGCGTTTACAATTTATTAAACGAGCGAGAGACGCAGATTTTTCGTTAGCAGAAATCAAGGTATTACTGGCAATGCAGGACAATCCATGTCGTAATGATAGTGAGGTTAAAGCCTTAACCGCACAGCATATTGTGACATTAAACGAAAAAATCGAGCAATTACAAGCCATGAAAAGCACATTACAAGTTTGGCATGATAGTTGTAAAGGGGATGGGACGGCAGAATGTGGGATTTTAGATAAATTGGTTATTAAAGAGTGAATATTGCTTATTAGGGGTCATCTAAGAATTCGAACCATATTGTACGCTAAGGAATTTTGTCGAGTATTTTCAAAATTGAGACTATCTCATTCGCCTAAAAAACACCGCCCACTACCATCGTCTTACTTCATTTAACAACATTATCAAATAAGTCTAATCTAACATTCGTCACCCAAACTGTCAGAGACCCACAATATTAAGCCAAAAACGAGACCCAACTATGCCTACTTTATCGCCCCAACATCATAAGATTTTTACCACGGATAATCACCAACTTGCCGCATTTACGTATGGTGATAGCACTTTACCGCCTTTGATATTGGTGCATGGCTATCCCGACCGCCATACGGTTTGGGAAAAAGTCATACCCCATCTCATTGCCGATTTTTTTGTGATAGCCTATGACGTGCGAGGGGCAGGGGAGTCAGACTGTCCGACATATATAAAAGCGTATCATTTATTACAACTCAGTGAGGATTTGCAAGCCGTGGCAAAGCAGCTGCTTGGTGATAAGCCGTTTCATCTTGCTGCCCATGATTGGGGTTCAATTCAGGCGTGGGAAGCGGTGACTGACCTAAAATTGGCGGGCAAAATTTTATCATTTTCTACCATTTCAGGTCCTTGCCTTGACCATGTGGCACTTTACTTACGCAGTATTGGTTCTCAGCCTGCCAAGCTGTTGTCGATACTGAGTAAATCTTGGTATATCGGCATGATGCACTTGCCCTTTCTCGCACCTACTTTTTGGCAAACTTACTCACCTAAGCAATGGCAAAAACACGTTCAAAAGCTAGAAAACACCCAGGATATTCCGCTTGATACCTTGGTACAAACGGATGGCAAACATGGGATAGCCCTGTATCGGGCGAATTTTTTACCCAGAAACTTACGCCCTCGTCAGCGTTTTGCCCATAGCCCTGTGCAAGCGATTGTTTTAACCCAGGATAAATTCGTTAGTGCTGACTACATTGATGCCATGCCACAATGGGTTAAAAATTTTCAAAAGGTTAGTGTCAATAGCAACCATTCGGGCATATTAAGCCAGCCCAATGTGATTGCCGAACATATTCGCCACTTTGCCAGGCAGTTTTAATTAGCCCAACCAAATAGCAGTGCCTATTAGGATTATTTTTCAGTTGTGATATGTCTAAAAACGCTGGTTTTTTAGACAGTTATCCCATTATCAATCTTAAAAATACTCGACAAGATTCCTTAGTGTACTATTTTCTCCGTTTTCTGTGCTGACCCCTTAAAGCTAGATTTATAGGTTTGTTATACCAAACCCATAAACTATAGTATCATAGATACATGAATAAACTAAGATCCAAACACAGCCTAGACGAACATGACTTTGGCGAACTAGCCAAGACCGAAAGCAAAGCCAGAGCCAGAACACGCCTCTACATCCTTCACCAATACCGTATCGGTAACACCAGTGAAGCAATCGCTAACAACCTCAGCATCAACATCGAAACCGTTCGGCGTACCCGCAGACGCTATCAAGCGTTTGGATTAGACAGCCTGTATGACAAACCAAGAAGTGGCAGAAATAGCAAGCTTGCACCCGAGCACATAGACAGCTTTAAACAACTAATAGTTGACACCCAAGCAAAACGCGGTGGTGGTAGGCTCACAGGACAAGATATCCAAAAGCTTGCTTACGAGCATTACCAAGTTAATTACAGTGTTAATGGCATTTATGAACTGCTAGCTCGAATGGGTATGACATGGATCAGTGCCAGAAGCCAGCATCCGCAGGCGGATATTAATGCCCAAGAAGCCTTTAAAAAAACTTCATCGAGCAGGTAACCGCCATACTGCCCGAAGGTACCGACTTAAGCAATGTTGACATCTGGTTTCAAGATGAAACCCGCATTGGTCAGCAAGGTTCAATCACCCGAGTATGGCATTACCGTGGTAAAAGACCAAGAGTAGTGCGTCAACAGCAATTTATTTCTACCTACCTTTACGGGGCAGTGTGTCCTACGACAGGACAATGTGTAGGGCTCGTTATGCCTTATGCCAATGGCGAGTGTATGAAGCGACATTTAAAAGAAATCAGCCAAGCTGTACCCAAAGGTCGCCATGCGGTTGTGGTCATGGATGGGGCAGTATGGCATAAAGATCGCTATAATTTACCAAACCTGACTATCTTGAAACTGCCACCTTATTCGCCTGAGTTAAACCCGATTGAACAGGTTTGGCAATATATTAAGCAACATTGGTTATCCAATCGCTGTTTCGATAGTTATGAAACTATCGTCGATGCCGCCTGCCAAGCTTGGTGTAACTTTGCTAAACAGGTGGAGACGATCAAGTCCCTGACTGCTCGAAAGTGGGCAATACTTTAATTATTGGGTTTGGTATAAGCTATTTTTCATTTTGAATAGTAGACAATTTGATATATAAAAATATAGGTTTTGAGGAAAGTCCAAAAAACCTTCGTTTTTTGGACGTTTTAATCATTATGACCCAAATTCTGTACTGACAACTAAAACACTATATAAATTCTTCTGTAAATATCAGCTTTAGAACCTCAAAGTTAATCTTTACGAATTATCATTGGTTTTATTAGGTTAAAATTTCGAGCGTAGTCGTAAGGCATTAGCCACAACCGAAGCTGAGCTTAGGCTCATAGCAAAAGCAGCCAACATGGGTGATAGCAACCAACCTGTAAAGGGGTACAACACACCTGATGCAATAGGAATACCTACCGCATTATAGATTAAGGCAAATAATAGGTTTTGTTTCATATTGCTCACGGTAGCCATTGAGATGTTGCGAGCGGTCGCAATACCTCGCAAATCACCTTTCACTAACGTCACTTGACCACTTTGTAATGCTACATCAGTACCTGTCCCCATGGCAATCCCGATATCTGCTTGGGCTAATGCAGGAGCGTCATTAATTCCGTCACCAGCCATAGCGACCATACGCTTATTTGCTTGTTCTTTTTTCACTAATTCTAGTTTATCAGCAGGGCTTACCTCGCCATAAATCTCATCGATACCCAGTTGCTGACCTACCGCTTTTGCTGTGCTGATACCATCTCCTGTCGCCATAATAATTTTCAAATTATTTGCATGTAACTGCTGTATGGCATCCAAAGTTGTTGGTTTAATTGGGTCGGTAACAGCTAAGACCCCAGCCAGTTGATTATCGATAGCAAGCCACATGACGCTAGAACCTTTTTGGCGTAACTGCTCACTTTCTTGGGTAAGTTGATTTACATTTACTTGGTGCTGAGCCATAAATGCCGTGTTACCAAGAACTAAGTGTTTACCTTCCACATCGCCACTGACACCAATACCGCTTGCCGACTCAAAATTACTGACAGGACTAAGTGATAAGTTTTGAGAACGAGCAGCTTTTACAATTGCATCTGCTAAGGGATGCTCACTGCCTTGGTCTAAGCTTGCAGCAAGTCGCAAAATTTCAGTAGATGTTAAATTTAACGCTGTATTAGCAATGGCGGTATCAAAAACAGGCTTCCCCTGTGTTAGCGTACCTGTTTTATCAATCAATAACGTATCAATTTCACGCATTTTCTCAATGACACTTGCATCTTTAAATAAAATACCTTTCGTAGCTGCCTCACCTGTTGCGACCATGATAGACATTGGCGTTGCGAGACCTAATGCACATGGACAAGCAATAATCATCACCGCCACCGCATTAATAAGACCATAAATCCAGCCTTGTTCACCACCAAACAATCCCCAGCCAAACAATGTCAGTAAGGCTATACCAACGACGGCAATAACGAATTTACCTGCAATGACATCTGCCATGCGTTGCATAGGGGCTTTGGAGTGCTGAGCATTTGCGACCAATTCCACAATTTGAGAGAGCATGGTATCAGCTCCAATGCGTTGAGAAACCATCACCAATGAGCCATTGGTATTTAAGGTTGCCCCAATTAAGGCATCTCCCACTTTTTTATTAACAGGGACGGGTTCACCTGTCAGCATTGATTCATCTACACTGCTGTTACCTTCAATGACTAGCCCATCAACGGGGATTTTTTCACCTGGTCGAACTCGCAGTTTATCGCCAACCTGCACTTGGTTGATATCAATATCTTCTTCTTGACCATTATCTAAAATTCGTCGAGCTTGTTTGGGTGCAAGATTCATTAGCGATTTAATAGCTGATGACGTTTGCGAACGTGCTTTAAGCTCTAAAATTTGACCTAGTAAAGTTAGCGATACAATAATATCTGCCGCCTCGAAATACACAGATACTCTTCCCATACTGGTAAAAGAAGCAGGAAAAATTTGCGGCATTATTGTGGCAATTACACTGTAAATAAAAGCCGCCCCTGTGCCAATGCCAATGAGCGTCCACATATTCGGACTTTTATTAATAATCGATTGCCAAGCTCTTTTAAAGAATACACCACCTGCCCAAAGCACTACTGGCAATGACAAGATTAACTCAATCCAGCTTTGGGTTTGTCCTTCAAACCACATGAAACGATGACCAAACATAGCTAAGACAAAAACCACTAAGCTAAACGGCAGTGTCCACCAAAATTTGCGTTTAAAATCAGTTAGCTCTTTTTCTTCTTGTTGATCTACCACAGGGATAATGGGTTCTAAAGTCATGCCACAGATAGGGCAGTTACCTGGCGTAGATTGCCGAATTTCAGGATGCATGGGGCAGGTGTAACTAGTACCTGCGTTGCTGTTGGATTTGTCACTAACCCCTACTGGCGTGAAAGGCTGTGTAGGAGACTGGTGGGTATGTGCTGCATGGGGCGACGATTCATTTGAATGCGAATGTTGATGATGTACATGTGAATCAGCATCTGCAGGTTTAATGGTAGATGCTAATTGTAAAGTCATGCCACAGATAGGGCAGTTACCTGGCGTAGATTGCCGAATTTCAGGATGCATGGGGCAGGTGTAACTAGTACCTGCGTTGCTGTTGGATTTGTCACTAACCCCTACTGGCGTGAAAGGCTGTGTAGGAGACTGGTGGGTATGTGCTGCATGGGGCGACGATTCATTTGAATGCGAATGTTGATGATGTACATGTGAATCAGCATCTGCAGGTTTAATGGTAGATGCTAATTGTAAAGTCATGCCACAGATAGGGCAGTTACCTGGCGTAGATTGCCGAATTTCAGGATGCATGGGGCAGGTGTAACTATTATTTTCGTTAGCGTTTTGCATTCAATTATTCCTTTAGCTCTAGACACCAATAACCTTTAAACTACCCATCATACCGAGGTTTTCATGCTCTAAAATATGACAGTGGTACATTCTTAAACCTGCATGGTTTTGTTTGGTACGAATCCATACGGTCTCGTTAGGGCGAAGATTGACCACATCTTTTAAGGCTCTAAAGCTGGCTGTTTCGGTTTTACCTTGCCATTGTTTACGAATAACCTCAAACTGTGTGCCGTGTAAATGAAATGGATGATCCATGTGCGAAGCATTCTGTATTTCCCATTCTTCAACTTCGCCAACCCGACTGGTCAAGTCAATGCGTTTCATATCAAATACTTTATTATCAATGGTAAACATTCCTGTCATCATGCTAGGTGGCAAGTCAGAGCTAGCTTGCCCTTGTGTAGATGAGTTGCTAGACATCATGGAGTGCATGCCATTTTCCATCGACATATTTGACATATTATGCGACATCATGGGCGTAGAAGCGACGGCTGAAGCAGTGCCATGATTCATCGCATTCATAGTTTCATTAAAAACGATTTTTTTACGAGCTTTGACATCACCCCACGCAGGGATTGTTCTTAATTTACTTGGTAATCTAGCTACTTTTCCTTGGGTTCCGACAGTGGCTAAAGTTAAAGTGGTGGGGTTTTCTTGTACCATCATTTTTTGACGGTTGTAATACAAGCTTTGTAAAGGAGTGGCATTTTTAATCACACCTTGTACAATGACCTCGACTCGTTCTGCTGGAGCTAAAAATAACTCATCGACCGCAGGTCTAGGGCTTTCCAGTAAACCGCCTTCAGTGCCAATCACAATCCATTTTACCCCTGGTATATTTAACCGCAGATAACGAGCACTGGTAGCATTCCAAATGCGAATTCTTTCATCGCCTTGCAAGGTGATTTTTGGTTGATATTGTCCATTAATAAGTACAATTTCGCCTTCTCTACCATTCATCCAATCATTCATATTATTGGCAGGGATGTGACCATCAGCAGCCAAGCGAAGGTCAGAGATTAACCAATGTTGCTCTTTTAAACTCGCTAATGGGTCATTTTTGGCACGAACAATCAGTGTGCCTGCTAAACCCTTATACACCTGTTCAGAAACGTGTTCATGTGGGTGTGGGTGATACCAATAAGTGCCTGCACTGCCTTCTGGTAGCGTAAAAGTATAAGTTTTACTTTGACCAGGCATAATCGGGTCTTGTGGATTGCCATCCGATTGCACAGGCACATCTAATCCATGCCAATGAATTGTGGTAGGTTGGGGTAATTCATTACGAAAATTTATCTCTACCGTATCACCTTCAGTTACTACAATTTGTTGCCCGCCTAGGGTGTCGTTATATAGCCAAAATTCCGTTTCCTTGTTATCAGCCACCACTTTTTTAGTAACCCCTGCCGTTATACTGGCTTTAAAGGTATTTGACTGTTTGCTGATATTAGCTAGGAGAGGCAGTGTGGCAAGTGGTGCACCTTTGACTAATTTACTAGGCGACATGAGTTGCTCACTTGCCATAGTACCCATTTCTTTATTCATATCACTCATATCATGGTTCATACCACTCATATCATTCATATTATGAGATTCATGATTCATACCTGCCTTTTCAAGGCTTTTTGAACAACCAACAATTACTGATGTTGCTGCAAGTCCTAAACCATATTGTAATAGTTGCCGTCTTTTCATGTGAGTGACTCCATCAATTGTTTTTTGCGTTCTCTCAAAAGGTTTAATAATAAACGATTCTATAAACTACTATTTTATTTAAACTAATATACGCTATTACACACAACATTTAACTGACACAAAAATGACATTTTTGTCATTTTCACAAAAAATAGTATTTTAACGGTATGATATTCATGAAAAATTCGTGTTAGGTGATACTTATGAGAATTTTATTAGTAGAAGATGAACATAAAACGGGCGATTATTTAAAACAAGGCTTAACTGAAGCAGGCTATGTCACTGATTGGGTTGCAGATGGCTTATCAGGCAAGCATCAGGCTCTTAGCTCAGACTATGATTTGATTATCTTAGATGTTATGTTACCTGGTCTAGATGGTTGGAGTGTCATCAGCGAAATTCGTAAAGGTGGCAAAACTATGCCTGTACTATTTCTAACAGCCAGAGATCAAATTGAAGATAGAGTAAAAGGTCTAGAGCTAGGGGGTGATGATTATCTAGTCAAACCTTTTGCTTTTGCAGAGTTGCTTGCACGTATTAAAACTATTTTACGACGAGGACAGCCTAGAGAAGATACCAATGTCATTAAAATTGCTGATTTAGAGTTGGACTTGATTAAACGTCGTGTCACCCGAGCAGGTCATCGCATTGATTTAACTGCTAAAGAATTTGCTTTAATGGAATTATTTATGCGGCGACAAGGTGAAATCCTCCCTAAAACCCTAATTGCCTCTCAGATTTGGGATATGAACTTTGATAGTGATACCAACGTTGTTGAGGTAGCAATTAAACGTTTGAGAACTAAGATTGATAGTAATTTCGAGGTCAAACTGATTCATAACGTACGAGGCATGGGATATGTCTTAGAGGTTGAGCGTGAAGCATAATCTATTTAAATCAATCAGTGTTAAAATTAGTATTATTTTTTCCTTATCTACTATTTTTATACTGATAATCATGGGTTTATTCGTCAATAAGTTAGTGATGAATCATTTTGACTATCAGGATCGTACCTTACTCGAGGGAGAAATCCAAAGAATTGAACATTTACTACAAAAAGATAATCTGGACTTGGAATATTTAAACGCTTATTTAACCGATGCCATGGTAGGGCATAAAGATATTTTTTTACAAATCGAGCGTAAGCAAGGGGATATATTGTTTAGCTCATCATACCACCCAGTCAAAATGCAACAGTCGGCTCAAGTGACCAAGGGTGATTGGATTAAATGGGTCAATGATAATAAGCAATACCACGGTCTAGTAAGTTCAACATACATTAATAACTCGACCAATCAAGAGCCTGTTAGTATTATCGTGGGTGTCGATAACAACATACATCAACATTTTTTAAATCATTTTAAATATCAATTATTTTTAATTGGGTTAGCGGGCAGTCTATGTCTGATGTTATTAGGCTGGTTTGCAGTAAGACAAGGTCTAAAGCCTGTGCAAAGCATGACAGAGGTAGCAAAAGGTATTTCAGCCCAAAATCTTTCACAACGTTTAGTTGTAAAGAATATACCCACGGAGCTACAACCGTTAGCCATTGCCTTTAATGATATGCTTGATAGGCTTGAAATAGCCTTGGAAAAACTCTCTGATTTCTCATCTGACTTAGCCCATGAGTTTAGAACCCCGATTAATAATCTGCTGACTCAAACACAGGTTTGTCTAGCTCGAAATCGTGATATTGAAACCTATCAAGAAATACTCTTTTCAAATCTTGAAGAGTTTGAGCGGTTAGCTAGAATGGTATCTGACATGTTATTTTTAGCAAAAGCTGAACATGGACTTAACTTACAAAATCTACAGATGATAGAATTATCCAAAGAAGTAGAAGCCTTATTTGAGTTTTATGATGCAGTCGCTGCCGAAAAAAATATGACCCTAGTCCAAGAAGGCTCAGGTAATGTGTGGGGTCAGTCTGATTTATTACGTCGTGCTTTAAGCAATCTGTTGTCCAATGCCGTTAAATATGGGAAACATAATTCGGTTATACAAGTTAAAATACAGCAAAATGCTAATACGACTATGTTTAAAATAGAAAATGAAGCTGCCGAAATCCCAAAAGAGCAGTTAGCACGATTATTTGATCGTTTTTATCGTATAGATGGTTCAAGGCAAAGAAAAGAAGAGGGAAGTGGTCTAGGACTGGCTATCACAAAATCTATTTTGGATATGTTGGGTGCAAGCATCAATGCCGAATCAGTGAATGGTAAAATTACTTTTACGATTATTTTTACGAACCCATAAACATAAATGGTGTAAGCAAAGACACACAGAAGGTCATGTTAATGTCTCTATTCCATATTTAAAAAATGTCCAAGAAAAAGAATATTCTCTAGGGTGCCATATGCTCCAAATTCTGTGCTAACCCTACTTAAAAAATTAATCACTGACGGTATCAGGGATTAATTCAATAACCTTCTGACACCAGTCTGCCAAATCCTTATCAATCTCATACCAAATCCATGTCCCCCGACGTTTACTGTAAGCATCCGACCATCCCATCTACCACCATTCTAAAAAATACGAGATAGTGCC
>NZ_DALZSV010000068.1:0-10832 GCF_032014955.1 Moraxella sp. CTOTU47724 | reverse complement strand
ACAACAAAAAAGGCAAACTAGCCAAATCGGTTTACGATGCAGGTTGGTTTGAACTCAAAAGGCAACTGACCTACAAATGCGAGAACGCAGGTTGCCGTTTTGAAATCGTGAATGAACGATACACGACCCAGCGATGTTCGTGTTGTGGTGACATCACCGACAATAGTCCGAAAGGTAGAACATCGCTTGGAATAAGAGAATGGACTTGTGCTTCGTGTGGCACATGGCATGATAGAGATATTAATGCCAGTAAAAACATTCTTGCGGTCGGGCTTGACCGTCTTGCAGAAGAAATCCCCGAACGATAGGGAGGGGAGGAAGTCAACAGTATATGTGGTATGCCGATATGGCACTGGCTGCCTTGGCTGCTGTGCTCAATCTGCCGATTCAAGAGCCGAAAATAATGAAAGCTATAAGCTAATCTGTTGTTTTACTCTCTCTTTAAAATATTGGCGTGATTTTTCATCCAACCCAAGATAGCGATTTTTGCTTAAGGTTAAAAAATTACTATCTTGGTCAACTCCGATAAATCTTCTACCAAATAAATTGGCAGCAATACCTGTTGTCGATGAGCCTGTAAATGGGTCAAGCACGACATCATTAGCTTTAGTAGACGCCAAAACAATCCTTGACAACAATCCTAACGGTTTTTGCGTAGGATGTTTGCCAAATTGCTTTTCCCAACTTGATACCGCAGGGAGTCGCCAAACGTCTTTCATTTGTTTGTCACCATTGAGCGACTTCATTAATTCATAATTAAAGTAATGTGGAATCTTTGGATTTTTTCTTGCCCAGATTATCCATTCAGTTGAATAGGTGAAATAGCGACAAGAAAAATTTGGCGGTGGATTGGGTTTTTCCCAAGTTATCATGTTTAAGATTTTAAAATTGAGTTGTGATAATACTCGCCCTAGCGTAAAAATATTGTGGTGGGTTCCACTCATCCAAATCGTGCCATTATCTGCCAACATTCGCTTTGCTTGGCTTAGCCAATCATAAGTAAAAATATAGACTTCATTATCATCACTAAATTTATCCCATTCGCCCTTATTGACAGATTGCACCATGCCATTTTTTACCGTTAACCCGTCATTGGATAAAAAATAGGGCGGGTCGGCAAAAATCATATTGATAGATTTATCATGGATAGTTGGTAGGATGTGCAAACTATCGCCTTGCAACAACGTAAAGTCCTGCGATTGTGATTGATAAAAAATCATTCCATCATATCCGCAATAAAGTGCAACATTGACGCGATATCATAACTCCCTTCTAAAAAACCCATATTTTCACAACCATCAGGAATGAAAACCGTCTGGTTTTCTAATCGACTATCCAAGCTAAGCATTCGCAAGGTATTCACAATTTTGCCTTTGATACCTTCATCCGCTAGCCATTCACAATCATCATTGAACTTGTAAGCAACATGCATGTCAATAATCCCAAAATAACACTTATTGTGTGTAGTTAATTTTAATCAATCAGTGAGAATAACGCAATGGAAAATGACATTTTAATCAAGTTTGGGCAAAAAATTCGCCAACTGCGTAAAGCTAAAAACCTCAGTCAAGAGCAGTTAGCAGAACTGACAGGGTTTCATCGTAACTATATTGGGATGGTCGAACGTGGCGAGCGAAATCCTGCACTAATCAATATTGAGATTTTTGCTAACGCGTTTGATTTGTCGCTTAGTGAATTATTTGATTTTTAGGAGTATTTAGTGACCGTTAATCTTCATCAACCACGTTTGGTTATACCAGATAATTTGAATACACGTAAGGAAATTAGAGATTTTGTAGTAATGACTTTTCTTGAAGAGCTAGCAGGGGATGAAACACGAACAGAAAGATATGAATATTTTGTTGAAGAATGTGTTTCTAGAAATATCTATATTGCTAGACAAACTAATTTAAATAAAGGTATGGATTTTAGAGTAATGTTTAAGGATATTTATTTTCAAGGTGCTAATAGAAGAACTCGAAATCCTTCACACGAACATATTTTTCATGAGCTTTTAATGAAAAAAAACTCAGATCCTAATGTTTATAATACAAATATTATTCCTGCAATCCACAACATCTATAATTGTGTACCCTCTACCCATATACAGTCGTTTCTAAGAACTATTAACGTCAACGTTGGACTATTAACTATTGAAGAAACTTGTTTAGCCTTGAAGTGGTTGTTCATAGAGCAAGATATAACTTATTGGGGGTATTCAGGTAGAGCTAAGTTATTCAATGCACTTGTAAATCAAGGTTTAGCTTAGAACTATTTTTTCAAGAAAATCATCTTTTAACATTTCGATATTAAGCAAAATATTGTTGCGTTCAAAATAGTCTTTTAATGGATTTTTAGTTTTCAGCCAACCTTTCCCATCAGTCACCCAAATAAAAGTAACCTCTTGAGCCTGCCAAAAGCGGCTCATTTCGATATATTCAGTTGCGGTGGATTTTAACTTTGAGCCACCACCGCCATAAAAATTGCACTCGATAAAAAATAACTGCGCATCTTTTTTGATTACAAAATCGATGATTCTCGAAGATTTATCAACAGCAATATCGATGCCCCAAACTTCTTTAATCTTTTTGGCGTTGGCTTGAGCCAAATAAGCTAAATTATGTTCATGACAAAATATGGCGACAAAGGATTCAACGAGTTTTTCCATCGATGTACCACCACGATTTTTTCGACCGTTGGAATCAAGTCCAACTTCTACACCAATACAATAGTCAGGGATACTTTTAATTTGCTTGGTTTTGATCAATTCCGCAAAACCACTCTCAATCAAGAGATTTACCACATCGTGAATTTTTTCATCTGTGACTTCTTTTAAATTGAAGTCAAAATTTTTATAAATAAAAGCCGTGCTATCAATCAAAACTTCAACTGATTTATCTCGAATTGCCAAAAGAGTGGGTACTGTCTTAATTGTCTTCGGATAAGTCTTAAGAATATCGAACAATGCCGCTTCGATATCTTCTTTACCAATGGCAGTGTTTAACAAATTCAGCTCTTTTTCGATTGGGGTAATATTTTTAAACACCTTTCCCCAGTTCACAAAATAATCAAACTGAGTGATACCTTTTAAATTTAGTGTCTCAATGAACTTCTCAAAATGTTCATCTGCAAACAATTGACTATCCATAATTAATAATTCCGTATTAACAATTCATTGACGGCTTGACGACTGGTTGATTTTGCCCCAATAGCACGATTAGCGGTTACTCGCTCTATATTAAAATCTTGATAAAGATTATCAAAAAAATCATCATACTTGCTGTGCGTCGTTGGGTCGGAATTACTTAATAAAAACTGATGTCCCAATTTATCAATTTTTTGGCAAAACCCATGCAGCCGACGTTGCTCACTGTCATCAAAAACTTGATGAGAATAAGCAGTAAAACTTGCTGTTTCGCTAATCGGGCGATAAGGTGGATCAAGATAAAACCAGCAAGGTAAGTCGTTTGGTAGCGCTTTAATCGTTTGCTCGTAGTCACCCTGTAAAATCACGACTTTTTGCAACGCGTCAGAGACTGCAAGTAATAATGCTTTATCCAAAAAAATCGGTCTTTTATAACTACCTATTGGCACATTAAACTGATTTTTTTTATTAACTCGATATAGCCCATTAAAACTGGATTTATTCAAAAATATAAATAAACTGGCTTGCTTCACTGGATCAAGATTTCTTTGATTGAAACTTGCACGTTTAGCATAAAAATAAGGCGTTTTTGCATCTTTATCTAACAACTTATCATAATCTCTTTGCAAGTTATCTAACTCAATCATTAATTGTTGAACATCTGCCTTGATAACCTGATAGACATTTATTAGATCTTCATTAAAGTCATTAATAATAAGTTTTTTTAAATATTTTAAGTTAGATAATGCCCAAAAACTGACCGCACCCCCACCCAGAAATGGCTCAATCATGCAGAAATCTTGATTGGCTGTATAATTTGGCAAACGTGCTTGTATATCACCGATGAGTTGTGATTTACCGCCAGCCCATTTTAGAAAAGGTTTAAGTTGAGACATTTTTTAAATTTGAACATCGAATCAAAAAGGATAGGCATTATAGCACAGCCGATTTTTATCCTTTCAATGAACTTCAATGCAAATTGATGTGTTAGAATTTTAAGCAAACCTGTGACTCATTATAAAAATATGCCGACCCTTACCCAACAATCCCCTGCCAAAATCAATTTATTTTTACATATTACCGGTAAACGCCCCGACGGCTATCATAATCTACAAACCGTATTTCGGCTGATAGATTTGTACGATACACTCACTTTTAGCCATACGGATAAAACCATTGGCGACAACTTACCCGTCACCCTGACCAATGCCGAGCACGTCACCGACACCCCTGCCGACAATCTGATTGTTAAAGCGGCCATTGCCTTATTAGCCTTTGCCAAAAATCATCAAATCTTGAGTGACTCGCAAATCGCCCAATTACCGATTGTTGATATTCACCTCGATAAAAACATTCCGATGGGGGCAGGTTTGGGCGGGGGTTCGTCTAATTGTGCGACAGCCCTGATGACGCTCAATACCCTATGGCAACTGGGATTGAGCAATGAGCAGCTACGCCTCATTGGCGCAAAACTGGGCGCGGATGTACCAATATTTATTTTTGGCAAAGATTCCATTGCTGAAGGCATTGGCGAGATTTTAACGCCGATTGACTTGCCTGCGCAGCAATTTTTATTGTTAAAACCCGATGCCCATATCAGCACGGCTGAACTTTTTGCCCATCCGCTGCTAAAACGGGACTGTGCAAGCCTTTCTCATCACTATTTGCAAAGCCATTGCCATGCCTTTACCAATGAGTTAACCGATGGCTTTACCAATGTTTTTGAACCTGTGGTATGTGCCTTATCTGCAGACGTCAACGCCGCGATGAAGGTTTTAAGGACGCTTGCCACCAACACCCACACCACACCGCGCATGACGGGCTCAGGGAGCTGTGTGTTTTTGCCAGTACCTAGCGATTTTGATAAAAACACCATCAAACACTGGCTACAATCATCACCTTTTCACGCGTATTGGGTGCATACGCTGTAACAAAATTTTGGAAAATCAACGATTGCAAAAATTTTGGTGTTTATGCCCAAAAAAAGCTTGCAATTTTATGTTTTTTGGTTAAAATATCGCTTCCAATACAGGGGTATCGCCAAGTTGGTAAGGCACCAGGTTTTGATCCTGGCATCCGTTGGTTCGAGTCCAGCTACCCCTGCCATATTTAAAGATGTACAGATTTTCTTGTGCATCACGTAGTAAAAATTTTGTCATAAAATCTGCGCTGTTCAAGACATTTTACATTGACAAAATCGCCTAAAATCGGTATAGTTCGCACCGTCACAGGGGTATCGCCAAGTTGGTAAGGCACCAGGTTTTGATCCTGGCATTCGTTGGTTCGAGTCCAGCTACCCCTGCCATTTTCTTTACTAACCCATTTTTAGTAGTTGACGTAATGACGTTTTTCTCATCCTAATTGTAAAAGTTAGTTGATGAGTTTTTTTTGTTTGATGAAACCGTCGTTTGTCTAGAAAAATAGGACTCGCATATGCCTTATTTGGCGATTTTTACCGGAAATGCCCATCCAGAATTGGCAAAAAATGTCACCAATCACTTACATATTCCGTTAGGACGTGCCGATGTGACGCGTTTTTCGGATGGTGAAGTCGCGGTTGAAATCCAAGAGAATGTACGTGGTAAAGACGTCTTTATCCTACAATCAACTTGCTCACCGACCAATGACAATTTGATGGAAATCATGGTAATGGCAGATGCCTTGCGCCGTGCCAGTGCAGGTCGTATTACGGCAGTGATGCCCTATTTTGGTTATGCGCGTCAAGACCGTCGTCCTCGCTCAGCGCGTGTACCTATCTCAGCAAAAGTGGTCGCTGATATGCTCAATATTGTGAGCATTGACCGTGTGGTTACCGTGGATTTGCACTCAGACCAGATTCAAGGTTTCTTTGATATCCCTGTAGACAATATTTACGGTACGCCGGTTTTATTTAAAGATTTGCGTGAGCAAAAATACGATAACTTGATGGTGGTATCCCCTGACGTGGGCGGTGTGGTGCGTGCCCGTGCAATGGCAAAACAGTTAGGCGATGCCGACATGGCAATTATCGATAAACGCCGCGCCAAAGCCAACGAATCAGAAGTCATGCATATCATCGGTGATGTTAAAGACCGTGATTGCGTGATTATTGATGATATGGTGGATACCGCAGGTACCCTGTGCAAAGCCGCTGCCGCATTAAAAGAACGTGGCGCGCGCCGGGTGGTGGGTTACATCACTCACCCAGTATTGTCAGGTAAAGCAATCCAAACAATTGCCGCGTCAGTGCTTGATGAGCTTGTCGTAACCGATACCATTCCACTGTCAGATGCCGCAAAAAACACAGGCAAAATTCGCCAAGTGACCATTGCACCTATGCTGGCTGAAGCGCTACGTCGTATCAACAATGAAGAATCATTGAGTGCGATGTTTGATATTATATAAGTTTTGCCATTTTTTAAAAAAGTGGCGCATAACGCATAAATTGGTCGCAAATTTATGCTTTTTTTCACTCGCTAGTCACTTGCCAATCTTTTTAACTAAAGCTTTGTAAGTAGAGCTTTGTAAGTAAAGGCAAAAAGCCAAGTCATACTGACAAGGCACCCATGACTAGCCTAACCCAAGGAAACTCCCATGAGTAACCAAACTTTTGAATTAAACGCTGTTGTACGTGGCGACGAGTTACAAGGTAAAGGTGCGAGCCGCCGCCTTCGTAAACAAAACCTAGTACCAGCAATCGTATACGGTGCGGACAAAGAGCCAGCCTCTATTGCTATCCGTTACAATGAATTGATTAAATCACTTGAAACAGAAAGTTTCTTCTCTCACATTTTGACCATCAACGTAGAAGGTCAAGGTACGGAAGAAGTGGTGATTAAAGCACTACAACGTCATCCAGCTAAAAACACCCCAATGCACGCTGACTTCCAACGTATCGTCCGTGGTCAAGCGATGCACATCACTGTTCCTGTACACTATGTAGGCGCTGAAGATGCACCAGGTCATAAAGCAGGCGGTATCTTTGTATCAAATGCCACTGAACTTGAAATCACTGCCATTCCTTCAAAAATCCCAGAATACTTGACAGTAGATGTATCTGGCATGAACGTCGGTGATTCGATTCACTTGTTAGATATCCAGTTACCTGAAGGCGTTGCCATTCGTGAGCTTGAAGTGACTGAACCGTTTAACCGTACTGTGGCTACTATGCAAGCGCCAACAGTAGAAGTTGAAGAGCCAATCGAGCCAGAAGCAAATGAAGAAGCTGCCGGTACTCGTGATCCTGAAGGTGACGAAGAAGCACGTAAGCTTCAAGCACAAGATGACACCCATGATGCCCCAAAATCTGATGATGAATAATCATTTGTCATTTGCCGCTTAAGTTGGAATAATCAGCGTGTCAAAACTTAAACTGATTGTCGGACTTGGCAACCCAGGTCAGCAGTATGCCCAAACACGGCATAATGCTGGCTTTTGGTTTGTGGAGCGTATGAGCGAGACGTTTAACATCACCATGACGTTGGATAAAAAATTTCATGGTTTGGTTGGACGTGGCGTAGTGTATGGCATGGATATACGCTTATTGTTACCGCATACTTTTATGAATAAATCAGGGGAAGCGGTGGTGCCGATGGTGAGTTTTTATGGCATCCACAATGACGAACTGCTGATTGTTCATGATGAGCTTGACCTTGATGTGGGTCGTATGCGCTTAAAAACAGGCGGTGGTCATGGCGGTCATAATGGACTGCGTGATATCGTGCCGCATATCGGCGCGGATTTTCACCGTTTACGTTTGGGGATTGGTCATCCAGGACATAAGTCCAAAGTATCGGGTTATGTGCTTGGCAAACCGACCGCTGATGAGCAAATCGCATTTGACAGTATGCTAGATGCTGCCATGCGTACCCTGCCCGACTTGGTGACAGGTGACTTAGCCAAAGCCCAGCAAGCCATCAATAGTTTTAAACTACCTCATGCCTAACCAAAGGACAAGATTGATAAATCTTAGGGTCTATCCTTGAACTTTTATTTTCCTTCCATATATTGATTGCAAGATGGATGAATTTCTCACCTTAGATTTCAATCATGTTTAAATTTTATCGAGTTGGTTAATAGCCTCTCATGACTAGCCTGCTCACTTTTACCACAATGACGCGCATCGCGTTAACCTGACAAGGTAAGGAACGATCATGTTATTAACCCTATTAAAAGCCAAACTTCACCGCGCGCGTGTGACCCATTGTGAACTTCACTACGAAGGCTCATGTGGCATTGATAGCGAGTTACTCGACTTGGCGGGTATCCGTGAGAACGAATCAATCGACATTTACAATGTCAACAATGGTAAACGCTTTCGCACCTATGCGATTCGTGCAGAAGCAGGCTCAAAAATGATTTCGCTCAACGGAGCAGCCGCTCACATGGCGGATTTAGGCGATGTAGTGATTATCGCTGCTTACGCGCAAATGGATGAGAAAGAAGCCGACAACCATCATCCACGCTTGGTTTACCTTGATGAAGGTAATATCGTTAAAGACACTGCCAACGTGATTCCTGTGCAAGTTTCTTAACACAGCTTTATCGCCACCAAAAATTTGCGAATAAATTAGGCGAGGCATTGAATACTCGCCTTTTTGTTGTCTACATTTTTTATCTTTAGACAATGCGTTTGGCTGATAAGTAGATTGATGGGTTTAAGCGTAGATTTTACCTTACCCGTTTGCTTTCGATAGGTCAGGTAGCATCCGTGGCCAGGTAGCGGAAAGTCGAATAAAGAATTAACAAAATTTCACTTTTAGTGTCCGTTAATAAAAAAGCCGAAATTGATTCGGCTTTTTTTAAACGATTAAAGGACTTAAAAAAGCAAAGATAGATGATTATTTCTCTACGCCAGCTGGTTGACCTTTGTATTTGGCGTTTGCGTAATCCCAGTTAACCAGTTTATCTAGGAAAGTATCAACGTAGTCTGGACGACGATTACGGTAGTCGATGTAGTAAGCATGCTCCCACACGTCACAAGTCAATACCGCAACTTGGTTATGGGCTAATGGGGTGTCTGCGTTTGCCGTTTTGGTGATTGATAATTGACCACCAACGCTGTCAGCCACTAACCATGCCCAACCTGAACCAAATTGGCTTACGGCCGCGTTTTTGAATTCTTCACGGAATTTTGCATAAGAACCAAATGCTTCTTCGATTTTGGCTTTTAGATCACCCGTTGGCTCACCGCCACCATTGGCTGTCAAGCAGTTCCAGTAGAAAGTATGGTTCCAAACTTGTGCGGCTTGGTTAAAGATGGTCGCTTTGCTGCTATCACCTGCGGTGGCTTTGATGATTTCATCAAGCTCTTTACCTTCAAGACCTGAACCTGGTAGTAGCTCATTTAGTTTGTTGACATACGCTGCATGGTGTTTGTCATGGTGAAATTCTAGGGTCTCTGCGCTGATATGTGGCTCAAGCGCGTTTTTGGCGTATGGTAAATCTGGTAATGTAATGTGTGACATGTTATTTTCCTTTTTCCTTCGCTATTGTTGTGATGACTTTATGATAAAAGTAACCACATGCCATTTGTATGATAAAAGCTTTGTATTAAAAGCGCATATATCAAAACCATATCCAAAATGGCAAGTTGGCTGGGTTGATGTTATTTAGTTTATGTTATTTATCTATGCTTCATCAAGCTTTATCAAGGGTTAAAACCACTCACTAATTTTGCTATCGTTAGCTTTGTTTATTAACCTTGCTATCATTAGCCTTGATAATATCCTCATAACACATGGGTTATTTTGCCATAAAAATTGGCAGAATTTAACCGTTTCTATAGTGGGGATTTATTATCTTGTGGGGTAAAAATCAATGAGTGCATGCTAATAAGCTGATTTTTAACCCGTTACTTGCTATTTGATGATAGCAAATTATTCAAAAAAAACTGTAGTGGTTTGGTATAAGGCTTTTACAATGTGAGTATTTGCAGCGCGAGCCACTGTTAACTATGCTATGATAAGGTCAAGTTTTTTATGCAAAATACACACAGTGGGTCTGTATGTCAGTTTCTATCCTTAATCAACTATTTCCTACCCGCCAGTTAGTCCTCGCCAGTAATAACCAAGGCAAACTCGCGGAATTCAAGCAATTATTTGAACAAGCCAATCTTGAGATTACAGTCACCCCGCAAGGGCAATTGGGCATCGAGGACGCAGTCGAAGATGGACTGAGCTTTATTGAAAATGCGCTGATTAAAGCCCGGCATGCCAGCCGTATTAGCGGACTGCCTGCGATTGCTGATGATTCGGGTTTATGTGTACCTATCTTGGGCGGTCAACCTGGGATTTATTCTGCGCGTTTTGCCCAAGATGAAGCCAGCTTTAGCCAGCATAAAGACTTAGCCAACAACCAAAAATTATTGCGGCTGCTTGAACCCCACAGACACGCGAATGAACCGATTATCGGGCAGTTTGTTTGCGTGTTGGCACTCGTGCGCCATGCCGATGACCCACTACCCATCATTGCACAAGGGATTTGGCAAGGTGAAATCTTGCCCGCCCCGCAAGGTGAGCTTGGTTTTGGTTATGACCCGCTATTTTGGGTGCCAAGCGTACAAAAAAGCGCTGCCGAGATGCAAAAGAGCGATAAAAACCGCATCAGTCATCGCGGGCAAGCGATGCAGCAACTGCTAATGCAATTGATGAAGTAAAGTAGTGAAATTGATAAAGTAAAGGTTTTCAACTCACGCTCTTGCAGATAG
>NZ_DALZSV010000067.1:0-11267 GCF_032014955.1 Moraxella sp. CTOTU47724 | reverse complement strand
CCAGATTTGCCGCAAGTGGTCGTGTTTGATACCGCCTTTCACCAAACCATGCCCGCCAAAGCCTACCGCTATGCCATTCCAAAAGATTTGTACAATGAGCATTATATCCGTCGCTATGGTTTTCATGGTAGCTCGCACGCCTATGTTAGCCACCGCGCTGATAGCCTAGCCCCTCATCACCAAGCCAATGGTTGGATTACGGTGCATTTAGGTAATGGTTGCTCGTTAACCGCCGTGTATGATGGCAAAAGCTTGGACACCAGCATGGGTCTGACCCCGCTAGAAGGCGTGGTCATGGGTACGCGCAGTGGTGATGTTGACCCAAGTTTGCATATTCACTTACACCGTATTTTGGGCTATAGCCTTGACCAAATTGATACAATTTTAAATAAACAAAGCGGGTTGTTGGGCATTTCAGGTATCTCAAGCGACATGCGCACGGTGGAGCAAGCCGCCAATGAAGGCAACGAAGATGCCAAACTTGCCATCGAAATTTTCTGTTATAAAGCAGCCCGTTATATCGCTTCACTCAGCTGTGCATTACCGACTTTTACTGGCTTGGTCTTTACCGGTGGTATCGGTGAAAACAGCGCCTCAATTCGCCAAAAAATCTTACAAAACTTGCCGCATTTTGGCATCAAAGCGAACCTTGACAAAAATGCCGAACTCTCTCGCGGCGTAGAAGGTAGCTTCCACCAAGCCGACAGCCTACTGCAATTGTGGGTGATTCCGACCGATGAAGAATACCAAATCGCCAAAGAAACCAAAGAAGTCTTAGGTTTATAAACCCTCTCACCCTGATGACCCATCAGGGTTTTTAGTTTGAATAAAATAACAAATAGGAACTATCATGCAAACGATTTTATTTGTGCCTACCAGTAGCGGCATTGGCTTGACCTCAGCTTGTTTGGGTTTTATCCGTGCACTTGATTATATCGGGCTAAAAGCCGGATTTTTAAAACCCTTTAGCCAAAATATCACTGCCAATCATGAGAGTGATGACAGCTCAAGTGTGCTTGCAAAACATGCCTTTAACTTAAACCCGCCACCCTCCATTGACCGCAGCCGCTTAGAGCGCGTGATTGGGGATGGTCAGTTAGATGACTTGATGGAAGAAGTGGTTGCCAAACACCAAGCATTGGCTGAGCAATATGACGTTATCGTCTGTGAGGGTCTGGCTGCTGACAATGATTCAAGTTATGCAGAATTGGTGAATTTAGCCATCGTCAATGCGCTAGATGCCAAAGTTATCTTGGTCAGTAGTGGTGATATTGCAAACCCTGATAGTTTGGTAGACAAGCTAGATATTTTTGCCCGTGATTTTGGCGGTATGGCAAGCGAGCGTACGTTAGGCACGATTTTGATGCGCGTCAAAAACGTGGACAACCACTATGATGAAGCACCCGTCGCGCCTGGTAAAGCCAAAGTTGATTTGGCAGCGGAGCAGTTACAGGCGATTAAATCCCACTCGCCTTATTTTGACTCCGATAAATTTCGCTTGATTGGCGTAGTGCCTTTTAGCAATACCTTAAGTGTGCCCCGTACCTGGGACGTGGCTCGTGAGCTTGATGCCAAATGGCTCAATGAAGGCGACGCCAAAAACCGCCGTGTGCTCAATACTTTACTGGTTGCGCGTACCGTTGCCAATATTGAAGATTCTTTCACCCGTGGTAACTTACTGGTGACGGCAGGCGACCGAGACGATTTGATTTTGGCGACTGCGCTTAGCACCATGAATGGTGTACCGCTAGCAGGTCTTATTCTGACAGGCGGTATCGTGCCGAACCAAAAAATTATCAATCTGTGTCGCCCCGCTCTAAAAACAGGGATTCCTGTGATGCTGGTTGACACTGACAGCTTTGATACTGTTACCAAACTTAACCACATCAGCCATGAAATCCCCGCAGATGATACCACTCGCGCCAGTGAAGTCACCGATTTTGTCGCCGCGCATTTGGATTTGGACTGGATCAAAACCACTTTTAGTCAAGGCAACAACAACCGCAAACTCTCGCCTTCGGCTTTTCGTTATACCTTGGTCAAAAAAGCCCAAGCTGCCAAAAAAACCATCGTACTCCCTGAAGGCAATGAGCCCCGTACGGTTGAAGCGGCGGTCATCTGTCAGACTCGTGGTATTGCCCATTGTATCTTACTTGCCAAACGCAGTGAAGTCGAAGAGGTTGCCAAGAACTTGGGGCTCACCCTACCTGAAGGCCTGCAGATTCTTGACCCAGAAAGCTTGATTGACAAGTACGTCAAGCCTATGGTTGAGCGCCGTAAAGGCAAACTCGATGAACTACAAGCCCGTGAGCAGCTCAAAGACACCGTCGTACTGGGTACCATGATGCTGCACTTGGGTGAAGTCGATGGTCTGGTATCTGGCGCCGTACATACCACCGCCAATACTGTCCGCCCGGCGTTTCAGTTAATTAAAACAGCGCCGCAGTATTCACTGGTTTCGTCTATTTTCTTTATGCTACTGCCTGAGCAAGTGGTGGTGTATGGTGACTGTGCCATCAACCCAGACCCTACCGCAGAACAGTTGGCTGAAATCGCCCTACAATCCGCCCAATCTGCCAAAGCGTTTGGTATCGAACCCAAAGTTGCCATGATTAGTTACTCGACAGGGTCATCAGGTGAAGGCGCAGACGTGGATAAAGTGCGTCAAGCCACCGAAATCGCCAAAGCCAAAGCGCCTGATTTGCTCATTGATGGTCCGTTACAATATGACGCTGCCAGTGTCGCAAGCGTGGCAAAATCAAAAGCGCCAAATTCGCTGGTGGCAGGTCAAGCCAATGTGTTTATCTTCCCAGATTTGAACACTGGCAATACCACCTATAAAGCGGTGCAGCGCTCTGCCAACGTGGTGAGCGTCGGTCCTATGCTCCAAGGTCTCAACAAGCCTGTGAATGACTTGTCGCGTGGCGCCTTAGTTGAAGATATTGTCTATACCATTGCGCTCACAGCCGTTCAAGCCGATAGCGGTGAGTTTTAAGCGTTTATATTTAAAAAAAGGTGAGTTTGACACTCACCTTTTTGTTGTCTGTCACAATTGCCTGTCACACAGGATATCAGCTTAAATGCAATGCAAGGCTACTGTGCAACCACTCGCCTATTTTTTGCTGAATAGGCTATTTTCCCACCACTAGGCTAGTGCGCCACAATCTGTTATGCCCAAAAATTGCTTTATGGTAAAATGTCGCTCAACCACATCTAACTTTATCGCTGGGTGACCAACATGGCACATTCGCAGAACTATTCAACGAGCGTTGACGCCCGACTTGCCGTATTGATTGATGCTGACAATGCGTCAGTCAATCATCTTGATGCGCTGTTGTCTGAAATTGCCACGCTCGGGATTAGTAGCGTTCGACGCGCGTATGGTGATTGGACGCGCCCACAATTAAACAGCTGGAAAAATGTGTTACTGAGCTACTCTATTCAGCCGATCCAGCAATTTAGCTACACCACGGGTAAAAATGCTACCGATGCAAGCTTAATCATTGATGCGATGGATTTGTTGTATACCGAGCGTTTTGATGGGTTTTGTTTGGTGTCGTCTGACAGCGACTTTACCCGACTTGCCCAGCGTATTCGTGAGCAAGGGTTATTGGTGTATGGTTTTGGTCGTAGCACCACGCCCAAGCCTTTTGTGCAAGCCTGTGACCGTTTTACTTATCTTGAGTTTTTTGAAGAAAACCAAACCCCTTCGACGGTAGATTTTTATGACTCTGCTGATATGCTGTTCTCCACTAAAGGTAATCAGATGAAGCCTGTGGATGTCGCCATCACTTTGGTCAAGCTTGCCATCTCAAGTATGGCGGATGACCAAGGCTGGGCAAATATCGCACCTGTCAAAAACTATCTGCTAAAAGTCGAGCCCGATTTTGATGCGCGCTTGTTTAACTTTAACAAATTCAGTGATTTTCTACGTGCCTATCCGCGCTATTTTGAGGTACAAGAGCGCTACCCCAATGACAATCAGCATAAAGTAATTTTTGTGCGCAATGTACCAACCGATGAACCGCCAAACCAACCGTAAGATGCTGTAGTGATGATGAAGGATTTTAGTTTTCTTTGCCCTAAACTTGTGTTGGGCTTGTGGTTATGACAATGCCTCGCTGTATTCGTGTCTGGTTGGGTGGCTCATTTGATCCGGTACATTTGGCGCATTTACAGATGATTACGCATGTGTACCATGAGCTCATGCGCGCTTTCCCCAACGTTGATATCATCGCCAAATTACTGCCCACGGCGGGTTCACCCTTAAAAACCAAGCCAACTTCCAACCAGCAGCGCCTTGAGATGCTTGCACTTGCGATTGACGATATGGCTTTTTTGTCGATTGATGAGACTGAGCTGCAGTGTCAGCCACCTGTGTATAGCTTTCATACCTTGAGTGAATTTAAACAGCGTTACCCTAATGACCTACTGATTTTTGTCCTCGGACAAGACAGTGTTGAACAACTTGATAAATGGTATCGCGGCTTTGAGCTGCTTTCGCTGACCAATCTATGGGTGCTACCCCGTCCTGCCTTGGGCAGCCTTAGCCACAATTTAAGCCACACTTTACACCAAAACTTAAACCAAAATGCTTTGGCCAATACGGATAAACCCCCTAGTATAAATATTGATAATCGGCTAGTGCCTTTTATCATTCATTCGCCAAAAGACTTGATAAATCAAACCACTACCCATATCTATATTGATAAGTTTGTCGTGCCTGATATTGCCAGTCGTGATATCAGGGCTTGGATATACAGCACAGAAGCTGAGCAACGACAGCAAGCGCGGCTAAGTTTACCGAGTCAAGTTTATCGGTATATTGTTGAGCATCAGTTATATGCCCCACATGTAGCCTGATATTGATTTACATTTTTTGATAACCTGTGTGTTAGATTTTTGTTAAAATAGCGCACTTTTTTTAGGATTGTCATGATCCTATTTTAAGCTACTCTTATAACCTAATCATTATGACCCAATCCATGGAACCCACGCATTTATGACCGATACCCAATTTGCTAGTTTAGTCAATCAACACCCTGCCCACCAACAGTTAACCACTTGCCTTGACATCGTTCAAGATGCCTTGGATGATCTAAAAGCCAAAAACATTACCGTACTCGATGTTGCTGATATGACTGAAGTCATGGAGCGTATCGTGATTGCCGAAGGGACATCTACCCGCCACCTTAAAGCGGTTGCCGACCATGTCGCGATGAAAGCGAAGCAAGCAGGATTTAATCCGATTGGTGTGGAAGGTCAAGGCACCAGTGATTGGACCTTGATTGATTTGGGCGCTGTGGTGGTGCATGTGATGATGCCACAAGCCCGCACGTTTTATGACCTAGAAGGCTTATGGCAAGGTCAATCGCAGCGCGAGCGTATGGAAAAAACGGCGTAGTGTAGTCTATAGCCTAGTTTAGGCTACACTATTATATAAACTATGGCTATACAAGCTATGCGTTATAAACTAAGCGCTACAACCAAATGGGTAAACAAGTTTTACCCATTTTTTTATGGCGTTAATTATCTTTGATTAAAGGTTATGCCAATGCAGCCGTTTGCTGACGTTGATGGTTTTTCATCCAAAGATTGATGGCGATTACAATAATAACATAGCCGATTTGTGCCAAAAATGTCTGTAGTGTCGGGTAAAATCCCAAAGATTCAATGGCGGGCAAGCCGCTCATGGCAGTCATCGGTAGACAACCCGTCAATTGCAGCGCGTGCAAACTGACACCTAAAATCTTAAAGCCCAGTAGGTAAATCACCCAAGTTAAGACTTTAAACAACTGTGGAATCGGTAATTTGACTGAGGTTTTTAGCATCACCCAAGCCACTGCTGCCAGTGCTACAAGCGCCAAACCAATCCCAGTTAAGAAATTACTCATGCTGATATTGGGTAATATACCGACATAAAACAATATGGTCTCTGCGCCTTCTCGAAACACGGATAAAAAGCTCAATCCAAATAACGACGCAAAGCTACCCGCCGTCATGGCTTGTCCCATATGACGCTTGATATAAGCGTTCCATGATTGGACGGATGATTTGCTATGCAGCCACGCGCCAATGCCAATCATCATAATGACCGCAACGATGCCGATGACGCCTTCAAACATCTCACGATTGGCGGCAGAAGTCACCGCAGGGAATAATAGCTGTAATGCCATCGCGCCTGCGATACTGGCAAGTAAGCCAAAAGCGACACCAGCATACACCCATTTTTTGGCTTTGACTTGTTTGGCAGCGGTTAAAGCCGATAACAGCGAGATGACAATCAATAAGGCTTCCAACCCTTCTCGAAGCAATATCAGCATCGAGTCAACCGCGGTATATTGGGCTGTTGGATTGATTGCTGCCAATTCATTGATAATCGATTGCAGTGTTTGCTGCTGTTTAGGGTCTTGCCCCTTCGCCATGGCTAGCGGGATTTGACTTTCCACCCGATTATATAAACTGGGGTTACGCGTACTAACATCGCCTTCGACCGTTGGCCATATACTAATAAACTCGCCTAATTTTGCTTGACCAGTCGCTGCGTCGTTTGTTTTAAACGCCTGTAAACCATCGCGCAGTAACTGGATACTATCCGCCAAGGTGACTGTTTGTGTGGTTTGTACAGCGGCTACGTCACCTTTGTTATAACTGTCGATGGCGTCTTTTAGCGCAGCAGATTGGGTTTTGATTTGCGCCATATTGATGGGTTGGGTTTCAATCGCCACTCGCATCAGCGCCATGGATGTTTCGATTTTGCCATAGTGTCCCATACTGGTATTGCGTACGACCCGCTCATTACCTAGCCAAACTGCATTAAACTGGTTGTAAGCCGCCCGTAAAGCTTCGACATCTGTCGGTGCTGCCCGTTGTATGACTTGATTAAGATTGTCATACGCAGGTACCATTTTTTTGGCAAACTCTTTTCGCTTACCGCTGTAATCTACAGGATTTTGTTCTTTTTCAAAAGCATATAATGCATTTGACACGGCTGATAAATTGGCTTCTGTGGGATTATTGATGGCTTGCTCAATCGCTTGGCTTGTCTGTTGCCCAAGCGTGGGGTTTTTTGCCGTTGCATCTATGGCATCAAAGGCTGTTTGAATTTGCGCAAGGGTGTCCTTGGCTTTTGAGGTATCATTGGCTTTAATTGCCGCCATCGCGTCTGATAGCTTAATAAAAATAGGGCTTAAATTCAGCTTTTTGCTGGCTGGTTGACTGGCTTGCGACGCTATCTGGGCGCTTGCAGGCGTTGGTTGCTGCGCTTGTAAGCCTTGACTGGTGATGAGCAGCGAACTGGCTAGGCCAAAACTTAGCAGGGTTTTTTGGGTGATGTTTTTCATGAGTAGCTTTTTAACCGTCTGTTTTTAAGCGTGTTTTTTGAACCGCCTATTTTTAAGCGTGTGTTTTGAACCGTCTATTTTTAACTGATGCAGGTTGCATTTTAACCTTAAGCTTCAAATAATGCTTGTCCAATATAGCCACCCTGCGGAATACCACCGAAACAAGCAAATAGCCCACTGCCAATGTGGGTGGTGTATTCATTCATTTTATCAAGACGACCTAGGGCATTTTGGATGATGATAAATTGCTCGGGCGATTTTTGAAATGAAATAAACAGCAGCCCTGAATCAAACTGCCCCGTGGCTGGGTTAATGCCGCTACTGTAAGAATACGAACGGCGTAGCATCTCCACGCCTGTGCGTTTTGCCAGTCCCATGTGGGAAATTTCAGGTATCACTGCTTTACCCTGCGCGTCTTTGGCGTGCACATCAAAGGTGTCAAATTCGCCTTTTTGTCCAATCGCCGCACCGCTGTCACGATGTCGACCAAAGGTGTCTTCTTGACCTTTAAGCGAGGTGCGATCCCAAGTTTCAAGATGCATTTGGATGACACGGGTGACCAAATAAGTGCCGCCTTTCATCCAATCGGGTGCGTCCGCCCATAAGTTTTTGTCCGCAGCTTTGATGGTGCTTTGGTTGGCGGTGCCGTCTTTAAAGCCGAATAAATTACGGGGCGTATGGTTGCCGGTATCAAACCCAACAAAACCTGACTGACTCCAACGCATGGTGATATTAGAACGGGCTTGGCGAACCAGTTGCCGTACCGCATGGAACGCCACTTGGGCATCTTCGGCGCAGGCTTGAATACAGATATCACCGCCCGTCAAGTTTTCTCGTAATTGATCGCGTGGGAACTTGGGTAAGTCTTGGAATTCTTTGGGCTGCTTATGGGCAAGTCCCATTTTTTTGAGAAAACTTGGGCTAATACCAAAGGTCAACGTCAATCCGTACGCGCCCATGCTGTCTGCTTCGCCTGTGTCGGTCGGGGGCACAAACGGGTTTTTTTCATACGCTTTGATGTTTTTACCTTGCGTCAAATTGGCCGCATAGGTTGTCCAGTCTTTGAACATCTGTTTGACATCGTCGAGCTTGTCGGTATGTAAATCCATCACCAAAAAATAAATATTACGCTGTGACGGCGTGGTAATGCCTGCTTGGTGTTCGCCATAAAAATCATATTTGACATCGGCAAAACTATTTTTGGTAGTATTGGCATCACTACCAGCATGTTTAGGATTTTCGTTTTTATCGCTATCTTTGGACTGATTGCCATCCAAAGCTTGCAAGTTAGGTAAGTTTTCGCTTGGTTTTTGCTGACAGGCTGACACGGCTAAACCTGCGCCTGCGATACTGAGCGCACCAAATTGGCGTAAAAAACTGCGACGATTTGAGGTTTTTAGTCCTAATCCTGTTTCTTGCGCTTGCTTATCTAATTTACTATGTTTCATACTGCCCCTAACTTGCTACTGACCTTTTTATTCCACCCTAAAACCGTAAAGTGAAGCAATTTTTTGCTTCACCTTTGACTTATTGCAATACAATGCCCATCTGCGCTAAGGGTTCACCGAGTTTATTCACCGCCTCAGCTAGCGCTTTGGTATCTGCAGGGGTTAGCTCTTTATAGGATTTATAATCTTGTTGCCCGACTTGGTGCTTGGCAAGTAGTTGGTTGACTGCGCCAAATTTTTGCTCAAGCTCCGTGACTAACGCTGGGTTTTTAGCTTGGATTTTTGGTTTTAAAATGGCAAATATTTTCTCGGCACCTTCAATATTGGCTTTAAAATCATACAAGTCTGTGTGCGAAAAAATTTCTTCTTCGCCGGTGATTTTGCTCGTTGATACTTCATTGAGCAAATCTACTGAACCTTGCACCATCAAGTCGCCTGTGACCTCTGCCGTCGGAATTTTGGCGTGCAATTCTTTGACATCTGCAATCAGTTGTTTACCCAGTTTTTCGGTGCCTTTGGTGGTATTTTGTGTCCACAAGATTTTTTCAATCGCATGGAAGCCTGTCCATACTTCATTAGGCTCAAGGTCGGCTTCACGGTTGTCGATACGTGGGTCAAGGTCGCCAAAACTTTCAGCAATCGGCTCTGAGCGCTCATAATACATGCGTACTTTTGGGTATAACGCCTTCGCCTCTTCTAATTTACCCGCTTCGAGCAGTGCGACAAATTTTTGGGTATCGGCGAGCAAGCTATCAATTTGGGTTTGTACCCAAGCTTTGTATTCCGCCGTTTCTTTACTCAAATCAACTGAGCTCTGCGCCGACGCTGTGACTGCAGAAGCGTTAGTCGTTGCACTTGCAGCAGGTGCTACGTCGGTTTTTTGTTCGGTTTTTTGGCAAGCCGTCAAGAGTAATGCAGATATCGCTAGAGGTAATATTGATAAGGTAAAAGTACGGCTCAACATAAAACATCCTTAAAAGTAAAAAGTGATAAAAAATAAAAAAATAATGACAATTGGCGAATTATAGGGTAAATGAGAATCGTTATCAATATTTATTTTGCTCTGATTGAGCTTAGAAGTTTAAGCAAAAAAATACCCCGCACCAGCGAGGTATTGTGATGGGCTAAATGATGAGCAGATAGCCAATAACGAAAAAATAGCTTAGCCGAATTTACCCGTAATGTATTCTTCAGTTTCTTTACGGTCTGGGTTGGTGAACATTTTATCGGTATCCCCCATTTCCATCATTTCGCCTAAGTACATAAACGCGGTATAGTCAGACACCCGTGCCGCTTGCTGCATGTTGTGGGTGACGATGGCGATGGTGTAATCATTTTTTAGGTCTGAAATCAAATCTTCAATTGAGCCTGTTGAAATAGGGTCAAGGGCCGAGGTGGGTTCATCTAGTAGCAATACTTCAGGACGGGTTGCCACACCGCGGGCGATACACAGACGCTGCTGCTGACCACCGGACAATGACAGACCCGATGCTTTAAGTTTATCTTTGACTTCATTCCACAGTGCCGATTTTTTGAGCGCCCATTCAACGCGCTCGTCTAGCTCAGCGCGGCTTAAGCTTTCGTACAGACGCACACCGAATGCCACGTTGTCATAGATTGACATTGGAAATGGCGTTGGTTTTTGGAATACCATACCCACGCGAGCACGCAGCAAGTTGACGTCCACCGATTTATCCAAGATGTTTTGTCCATCTAGGTTGATTTCGCCCGTGGCACTCATGCCTGGGTAGAGGTCATACATGCGGTTAAAGGTACGCAGTAACGTTGATTTACCACAGCCTGACGGTCCGATAAACGCGGTGACTTTTTTGTCAGCGATATCGATGTTGATATTTTTAAGGGCTAAAAATTTACCGTAATAAAAATCTAAATTACGAATTTGCATTTTTGCGGTCATGATGAATACCTTAATAAAATTTGTTTGATACTAGCAAATAGCTTTAATCTTCTATTGATCATCAATGTGATGATTGCTCTTTACCACTTAGCGCACGTGCCAAAATATTCAATGTTAATACCGCCAAGGTGATGAGTAACGCACCTGCCCAAGCCAATTGGTTTGAAATAGGGTATGGTTGGCTGGCGTATTGATAAATCACGTTTGGTAAGTTGGCAATGGGTTGACCCATATCGGTACTAAAGAATTGGTTATTAAGCGCGGTAAATAGTAACGGCGCGGTCTCACCCGAGATACGCGCAAATGCCAGTAAGATACCTGTTAATACCCCAGTTTTGGCAGCACGTAAAGTAACGGATGTTACCAGTTTCCATTTTGGCGTCCCTAACGCATAAGCTGCTTCACGTAATGTATTGGGAATTAGACGGAGCATATTTTCGGTGGTACGTACCACCACAGGAATAACCAAGAGCGCTAAAGCCATTGCACCTGCCCAACCTGAGAAGTTACGACCTTGTACCATGAGCGCAAAAATAAATAAACCAATCACAATCGATG
>NZ_DALZSV010000066.1:0-11540 GCF_032014955.1 Moraxella sp. CTOTU47724 | reverse complement strand
GACCTAGGGCTTTGTCTTTTACCCGTGACACAAAATCGCGCGTCACTGGTAAGGCGACATCCGCTTCTAGTAGTGCCATACGCACTTCACGCAAGGTGTCTTTGATATTGTCTTCAGTTAGCTGCCCTGTACCAGAGATACTACGTAAACTCGTCGACAGGCGTTCGGTTAAGGTTTCAAACATATAATTTCTCTAATCTATTGCTATCAATTTTATAATCTTACTATTTTATGCTAAATTAGCTAAAACTGCTAATATAATACCGATAAAATCGCGATTTGTTGCATGGGTCATGCTAGTATAACCATCGCATTTTGCACGTATTTGATGATTTTTAATGAGGCTAGGGTGTTTGTAATCTTTGTACTTGCGTTAGTCTGTTATGGCTTAACTACCGTCTATTTGATGTGGGCAGTTACGCAACAAAAGCCCATCCGTAAAGGCATGGTGCTTGGGCAATTGCTGATTGGGTTATTGGGTCATGCAGTGGTGTTATATCCTGATATCATTACCCAAGGCGGGCTAAACTTTAATATTTTTAATGTCGTGTCGTTGACGACATTGTTTATGCTGTTATTTTATTGGGGATTTTGTCTTTATCGTCAAATTTTGCCGCTTGGGATTTTGGCAACGCCATTGGCATTCTTGGGTATGATGATTGGTTTTTTTGGCGATGCACCGTATCACCCGCTATCAACCATCAGCCCTATCTTACAAGCCCATATCATCATGTCTTTGGCTGCCTATTCGGTACTATTTATGGCAGCGATTGCCGCGATTATGCTACGGCTACAAATCAGCGAACTCAAACGTCAAACCTTTCACCGTGTCTGGGTCGATAAACTACCTTCACTCCAAAGCATGGAAGCCTTGCTGTTTGATATGATTACTGTCGGTTTTGGCCTATTGTCGATTTCGCTGTTGTTGGGCTTTATCGATACTACCAATTTACTGGCGCAGCATTTGGTACACAAGACTGTGTTTAGCCTGTTGTCTTGGCTGGTATTTGGGGCGTTATTGGTTGGACATTGGCGCTTTGGCTGGCGAGGTCAACGCGCGGCTAATATGACGCTATATGGTGTGATTTTGCTTGGCTTGGCGTTTATCGGGACGAAGTTTGTGTTGGAGCTGATTTTAAACAAATAAAAACCCCAATTTTATCGCTAAAACTGGGGTAAAATGCCGCTTAACTAAGTGATAAGTAAGCGGCTAAATTAAATAACTAGCAATTAGTTAGCCAATTTTGATTGTACGTAGCTGATAGCACTTTGCACCGTGGTCAATTGTGCGCTGTCTTCGTCAGGAATGGTAATACCAAATTCGTTTTCAAAAGACATCACCAATTCAACAAGGTCAAGTGAATCTGCACCGAGGTCATCCATAAATGAAGATTCATTTTTGATGTCTTCTGCATTCACGCCTAATTGCTCAGCTACTGCGGCTTTTACTTTTTGTTCGATTTCGTTACTCATGCTTCTCTCCTTGCATTGGGGTATATGATATATCGAGTAAACTACATATTAGAGCATATTATCATGCTCATTGCCTATTTCAAAATAAAATAATGCAACCTGTTACTATTTCAAAAACTGTATTTTAAGTTCAAAAACTGTATTTTAAGGCCCGTTAGGTTGGTGTTTGGCAGGCTAAACCATTTACATGTACATGCCGCCATTGACGTCAAGCACGGTGCCGGTAATATAACCTGCTTCTTCACTGGCCAAGAAATTTACCGCAGCTGCGATGTCTTCAGGTTTGCCAAGTCTGGCTAGCGGGACGGCATTAAGCATGGATTGAATCAATGCTTCACTAAGCTCGCTGGTCATGTCGGTGTCGATAAAGCCTGGTGCCACACAGTTGACGGTGATTTGGCGTGACCCAATCTCCCGAGCCAGTGAGCGGGTAAACCCTTCAATACCTGCTTTGCTCGCCGTATAGTTGGTTTGTCCGGCATTGCCCATCGCAGCGACTACTGAGGTGATATTAATGATACGACCTTGCCGCGCTTTCATCATGCCTTTTATGGCGCGTTTACTGGTGCGAAACACCGAGGTCAAATTCACGTCGAGCACGCGCTCCCAGGCATTGTCATCCATCCGCATAAGCAGTCCATCTTGGGTAATGCCGGCATTGTTGACTAGCACCTGTACATTGCCAAATTCTTTTTCAATGCTATCAAATAACTGGTTGATTTGCTCGGCATCTTGCACATTGAGCACACGACCTGCGCCACCCAATTCTTGTAGGTAATCATTGACTGCCGCTGCGCCTTTTTCACTGGTAGCAGTGCCGATGACAAGATAGCCTTCATTTGCCAGACGTTTGGCGATTGCTTGACCAATCCCACGACTAGCGCCTGTCACTAATGCAATACGTTGAGTCATATACTTCCTTGGTTTTTTTATTGGGCTGATAGTTGTTGTTTTATATTGTCTAGTTTGGCAACTGTATCGGTTGCTAGTGTGTTAATTTTCTGCGCTTGGCGTTTGGCTAATCCTGTTAGCACACTACCGCTACCACATTCGATTTGTAAGCTGATTTGTGCGTCTGCTAAATTATTCTCAATAGTCGACCATAGCACGGGCATATTGAGCTGCTCAATCAACGCTTGTTTGATTGCGGTCACATCGTTTTCTACCCGCGCATGGCGATTTTGTATCACAGGAATGCTCGGTGGGTTAAATGTCACGGTTTCTAATTCTGTGGCAAGCTTATCGGTGGCAGGTGTCATCAGCTGGCAATGTGACGGTACACTAACTTTAAGCGGCATGCTTTTTTTACCGAGCGCAACGATTTTCTCTGACGCTAAATCCACGCCTACCACATTGCCTGCAATCACCACTTGCCCTGGCGCATTAAAATTGGCTGGGCTGACCACTGCCTGCGTATGCGCCGCCACCACAGCATCACATATTTGTTGTACATCTTCATCAGGCAGACCTAAAATCGCTGCCATTTTACCTGTTTGTGATTGCATGGCTGCGCTCATATACTGACCGCGTTGATGCACCAGCTTTACCGCATCTGCCAAACTCAATACCCCAGCGGCACACAGCGCACTGTATTCGCCCAGTGAATGCCCTGCAACATATGCCGGCTGTAAATCAAGCTCATCGCGCAGCACTCGCCAAATCGCCATACTAGCGGTCAAGAGTGCAGGTTGGGTATACGCAGTATCATCCAAAGACGCGGCACCTGACGCCCCTTGGCATATCGCCCACAAGTCAAACCCAAGGGCTGTTGAGGCTTCATCAAACGTTGCTTTGACAGTAGGATACTGGGCTGCCCAATCTTGTAGCATACCCACACTCTGCGAGCCTTGTCCTGGAAAAATCACAGCATATTTCATAGGTGCAGCATTGTCTTTTGCTGAAGTGGCTGGTTGATTTGCGCTGGCTTGGCTTTGCATTGGGTTATCCATAATGTCCTAACTTATTATCTTGTACTGCTTTATTTGTACTGCTTAGGTTGTACTGCTTATGTTGTATTGCGTCTACTAGAGCGCTAAAAAACATGGTTAAAAAAATTTGCTTAGGCGAGTTTTTGGTCGATTACTTTACCAAAAGTTATCAGCAAAATCAAAATGGGTCATCAGCTTGGATTGACGTTATAAGCTTATCAAACTTAACTGGCAATAATATAACTTACTATCGAGCCAGCAGGTAAAAGTAAGCCAGTAAGTTTATGTGTACAATTGTACTCTGATTATTATGGCATATTGAAAAAAAAATTCTAGTTTTTTCTTTCGGGTATTTTAAAATCTAGGACGGTTATGTGCGATTCACTATTATAAGGTGATAGTAAATTTTTATTTTAAGACTGGACAGGCATGATGTGGTATGGTTATTTTAGCCATGCCTTTTTTTATTGTCTAAATGTAGTAAAAACACTACAATATAAAAATAATGAGGGGCTATAATGACAACTTACACGATTAACCAAACAAATATATTTAGCGATTGGCTTAATGACCTAAAAGACCCTATAGGCAAAGCAGGCATAGCGATAAGAATTAAACGGGCTGAAAGTGGTAATTTTGGGGATTGTAAGCTACTACCTAGTACAGGCGGTATATATGAAATGCGAATATTTAAGGGCAATGGCTATCGAATATATTACGCCCAACAAGGCGAAACGATTTATTTATTATTGATGGGCGGCGCAAAAGATAGCCAGCAAACGGATATCAACAAAGCCGTGAAATTATGGCAAACCATACAACAGCAGGATACTACAGACAATGACCACAACTAACCAACCTATTAAAATCAGCCGTTTTGATGTGGCAAGTTATTTAACTGATGAAGCCACCATACAGGCGTATCTTAATGAACTGCTAGAGGACGGAACGCCAGCCCAATTTGTGCAAGCCCTTAACGATGTTGCTAGAGCAAGGGGCATGAATGACGTAGCCAAAGGGGCAAATATGGGTAGGACTACCCTATATAAAACCTTACAATCTGAAAAGCCACGTTTTGAAAGCCTAGCCAAAGTATTAGACAGTTTGGGCTATCAATTACAAGTCGTAAGTAAACACGCCTAACTACTTTTTAAATGATTGGGTGATGGTTAAACCTTTGCCCTTTTTTATTGCCCAAACATCGCCACATATATCAACGTTAAGGCATTAGAGAAGCAAATTTAGCACCGATACCACAGGCATGGGCATAACGCGAATGGTAAGTAATGAGCGGACTTTTTGCAGTGCCTAAAACGCATTCAGCGCCATCAGTACTGAACGCTGGCAAAACTATCTAATCAGTAATTGCTTGCCCATAACTTATCGTATATAGTAAAAATCCAACTTATGTAAGGGATTGAGTATGAAAAAAATATTTTTAGTTTTACCGCTAGTATTTATTCTAACAGCTTGTTCTACCGCTTATAGCCCTGCAAATTTTGATGGCGGTTATTCAAGCACGATGTTAGCCAAGGATAATTACATTGTCAATTTTCGTGGCAACGAAGCTACATCATCAGAGAAAACGAGGGATTTAGCGTTACTACGTGCTGCTGAGATTGCGATTGATAACGGTTATCCATATTTTGTAGTTTTAAATGGTGGCACTCGCGAAAAATCATATACTTCACAAATAGCACCAGGTAACATTCAAACGAATGTGTATGGTGGTTATGGATATAATGTTGCTAATACTACCTATAACAATCCTGTCATGATGGATTTTAGTCAGTTTAAAACCGAGCTAAGCATTAAAGCCTTTAGCAAAGAGAATGCACCTAGTAATGCGCTAGAAGCGGCATATATTGTTAATGAAATGAAGAAAAAATATAAGATTAAGTGATATCTTAACCGCATACACAGCCCACTCAAGCAATGGGGCTTTTATACTCAAAATTTTTATGAGATAGAAATATCAAAGTTTTCAAATAAACTAAATTACTTGAATTAAAAACCCAGTATTATCAATGCTTACAAATAAAAAAAGGCTGATGATAATTCATCAGCCTTTTTGGTGCTTAGCCAATGCATACTAAGCTATGTCAAAGCCCTGCATTTTGCGCTAATTATTCAGCAACGGCTGCTACTTTGAATAATTGACGACCACGGTAAAAACCGTCTTTGGTCGCATGGTGACGGATGTGTTTTTCACCGGTAGTTGCATCTACAGCAACAGCATTGATTGTGATGCGGTCGTGTGAACGACGCATATCACGGCGTGAACGGCTTTTACGGTTTTGTTGAACAGCCATGAGGTTAGCTCCTGTGCTTCTCGCTATTAAAACATCGTTCCCTTAACCTCATTACATCATCATGCAAACAACTTGATATCGATATTTGGCATGGATATAAGGCAAACTATTGGAACAGACAATCAGATAAATTTATAAACGCCATATTATACGTAAAAAAACCCATTTAGCAAAGCCTTAACCGACATTTAGTGGCAAGTTTTTGTTACTACGTGTATGACAGCGTATATACTGGCGTTGTTCTTTTTAACTTTTTAAGCTTGCCAGTACAGCAAACGGATTTTCTTTTTCTGCCACTGCCTCTGGCAACTCGCCCACCTCAGTGACTGCCATTTCGCAGTCATCATGCTTGGGCGCTAATGGCAAATCGACCAATAATTCATCTTCAATCATCGGTAATAGCCACAGTTTATTGTCATCCGTTAGCTCATCAACCAGGATGATTTCTGTGCCTTCATCAAGCAATGCGACGTGATTTTCATCTTCAAGTAGCGCAAGCTCACTATCGACATCTAGACTCACTGCGACGGGGTCTAGGCAGCGCTGGCAGGTTTGCCAAAGCACGCCCGTGGTGTGTAGTTGCCAAAATACCACGTCGCCTTTTTTCTGAATATCTAGTATCACATCCAGTGGCTGATCGTTGTCATGATGTTCATCACCCAAGGCATAGATACGTGGTAAATCCTTGAGACTCACCTCGCCTTCCCAGTGATAATGGTTATCGTTGTTATACTCCCAACGTGCCAAATCAATAAACTTGACCAAGCTGGCACTAGAGCCAATCTCACTGGTGGTGTTATTGGCGGTTTTGGATGAGGCAGTTGTTGGTACATCTTGCGATGATTGTGCTGGCACGTTTGATGAAGAATGTAGCGTCATTTCACCGCTCCTTTCAGTTATATTGCGTTGTAGTATAAAGCATACTGACGTCCATTGCATGGTAGCATGTTGTTGGCGTGATTTCCTAGTCGATGCGGGCGGTTAAATTGTATAATAGCAATTTTTATCGACCCTACTTTTGCTATGTCCACACACCTATCGCCACTATCTGCACAAATATCATTACCAACCCTTGCTATTTTTCCCTTTATGACGCTGCCTTTTGTCAGTCAATTCGCGGTGGCGCCTGTGTTAGCCAATGATATGGACACCACTGTGATTGACCAACAAAGGGCGCAGTTAGCATTAAAGGTTAATTTTGTGCCCGTACTCGCCAGTATATCAAAGACAAAAAATCGCCCTTTGATTGACTATCAATGGGTATCGGTGGAAGCATTACAAGTGCAATGGCTGATAGGTTGGTTCAAACTGTGGTTTTGCCATCGTGATACGATTTTGGTCAAAGGCGGGCATGAGCCTGAATATTTTGCCGCGACCGATACCGAGCCTGCCAAAATTGTGTTTGCGCATGGATTTTTTGCCAGTGCTTTGCATGAAATTAGCCATTGGTGTATGGCAGGTCAAAAACGCCGATTGCTCAATGACTTTGGCTACTGGTATGCGCCCGACGGACGTAATCAGCAGCAGCAGCAACAGTTCGAACAAGTAGAAATCCTGCCGCAAGCGATTGAATGTTTATTGACGCTGGCTTGCAACAAACCCTTTAGCGTGTCTAAAGATAATTTGTTTGCTGATTTTGATACCAGTCAGAGCACTTTTGAAGCCGATGTACAAGCCCAAGCGGTAAAGTTTTGGCAAACGGGGCAAAAACTGTCAACCGATGCCAAAGTGTTGCTAAGCCAGTTAATCAAACTGCGCCCGCTACCATTGACCTCGTTTGATATCTATCACAATTTTATCAAAGTTAGTTTTTATCAAAGTTAATTAAGCCAATAAAAAAGGCAGTGTTCAATGACTGCCTTTTTTATGCGGGATAAAAACTTAATCTTCTTTATATTTGTCATGACAGGATTTACAGCTAGCCCCCAAATCGCCAAATTGGGTTCTGATGCCATCAACACTGGTTGCAGTCGCAGCAGCGGCATTGAGGGCACTGGCAGCAGTTTTAAATTTATCAATTTGTTGCTGGAACCCTGCAGGATCTCGCCAAATTTCATCTTTTGCTTCACCGCCTTTGGCGGTCTCTGGATAATGCACCCAAGGGTTTTGGTTAAGTTTCTCGGCGGCGGCTTTGACTTGCGCGGCATCAAATTTGCTTGGATCTTTGACCATGGCGCCAATGGTTTGGTTGGTTTTTTTCCAATCTTTCATGATTCTTTCGCGCGCTTTTTTGTGGTCTTCTGGTGTCATGTTAGGGTCAACTGCCGTGGTCGACGTCGTTGTGGTACTTACCGTAGCGGTTGCCGTTGCACCATTTGCGCTAGCGGTAACTGTGGTAGCAGGCGCTGAAGCGGTAGTTGTGGTTGTGGTTTCTGTTTTTTTATTACAGCCTACCAGCGCCATCGCAACGATTAATGGGGTGGCAAATTTTAATGCAGTCGACATCGTCCTTTCCTTCCGTGTTTTTGGTTTATATTGGTTTAATAATTAATGTTATTATCAGAGTGTGGATTAATAATACTTAAGGATTTTAACAAGTATTGGCAAAAAAATTATTATGATTTGGTAACTAAGCCTACCCACTGTGTGAGATAGGGTGTGGTTTTTTGATTAAGTGCTTTGTAATTTGATTGCCTTGCCTTGGGCTTTGATTGGCTTACCTTGCATGACGGCTTGGGCGATTTTGATATGTTTAGGGTCATGAAAACCTGTGATGTGATACAAGGTTAGACCGTCAGCATTGTAGATGGTCATGCTATCGGTAGTGGGCTCAATGCTATCGCTGGGCAATAATTGATAACTTGTGACGTTAGCACCTTGGTGATGGCTAAAACCCTGTTGGGTCAGTCGCAGCTCACCCCCTGCTAAAGTCGCCACCTCTTTTTTTCGGTTGAATGATTGCCACGCAACACCTGCGATGATGGCTAGTAAAATCATCAGCGAGCCGATGGCAACTGAGAGCATTTTAAATGCCATCAATAGCCCTACCACAGCGATTGCGATACCCACCCACAGTATTTGGGTCAGCTTGTTTGGTGTCGCCACTTGACTTTGCAAACCAATGGTAACGCCTGTGTCGGTGACTTTTAACATAATCATCTCTATAACGATTTCAAGGGCGTATGTGCTACGCCCTTACTAGCTAGCCTGTCTTGTTAGGCTGTTTTACCAACCTAGCACCGCTTGTTGTTCGGCAATCAGCTGTTTGATGCCTTCTTCGGCAATCGCTAGCATTTCATCCACTTGCGCACGGGTAAACGGTTTTTCTTCGGCAGTGCCTTGAATCTCGATAAACTCGCCTTTTTGGGTCATCACGACGTTAAGATCTGTGTCACAGCTTGAGTCTTCGCTATAGTTCAAATCCAATAGCACCTCACCATTTTTGATACCCACAGAGACCGCTGCCACCAAGCCTACCAAAGGATCGGCTTTGAGTTTTTTGGCGGCTTGCAATTTTTCTAATGCATCGACCAATGCCACAGCCGCACCGGTGATACTGGCAGTACGGGTACCGCCATCGGCTTGCAGCACGTCACAGTCGATATGGATGGTATTTTCCCCAAGCTTTTCAAGATCTAGCATCGCCCGTAAGCTACGACCAATCAACCGCTGAATCTCTTGGGTACGACCTGATTGTTTACCTTTGGCGGCTTCGCGTTGGGTACGCTCGTGGGTCGCGCGTGGCAACATACCGTATTCAGCGGTAATCCAGCCTTTACCTGTGCCTTTGAGCCAGCGCGGTACTTGGGTTTCGATACTGGCGGTACATAGCACTTTGGTATCACCATAGCTGACCAACACGGCACCTTCAGCATGTTTGGTAAAGTTACGCACAAAACTAATTGGGCGAAGTTGGTTGTTTTCACGATTATCGATACGCATAAGATTCCCTAAAAGACCGCCTTGACGGTTTGGTAGATAGTTTTTAAGCAATGGGCAAAAATTACAGTGGTTTTATGCTACCTTGCCAACCCAGTTTTAGCAAGACAATTCCGTCGGCAACATCGCAGGTTGCTATTCAAGTCCTTCGCGCTTACGCAGCTCTTTACGTAAAATTTTACCAACATTGGACTTGGGCAGACTATCGACAAACTCGACATAGCGTGGGCGTTTATAGCCACTTAAGTGCTGTTTACCAAACGCCAGTAGTTGCTCAGCGGTGACGCGGTTGTGTTTTCTGACCACAAATATTTTGGGCTCTTCGCCGCGCGTCGCGCTTGGTACGCCAATCGCCACACACTCAAGCACATCGGCATGCTCGAGCATCACTGACTCAATCTCATTTGGGTAGACATTAAACCCTGACACCACAATCATGTCTTTTTTACGGTCAACGATTTTGATAAAACCGCGCTCATCAATGATACCAATATCGCCCGTGCGCAAATAGCCTGTCGCGGTAAACGCATTAGCAGTCTCGACAGGTAGATTGCGATACCCCACCATCACTTGAGGGCCTTTGACGGCGATTTCTCCGCGTTCACCAATGCGCACAGGTTGGTCATTGTTATCCAATAAGATGATGTCAGTGGCAGGGGTTGGCAGCCCGACTTTGTTGGTAAATTCTGCGATAGTTAATGGATTAAAGGTAATCACAGGCGCGGTTTCTGAGAGCCCATACCCTTCGATAATCGGCAACCCTGTGATGGTATGCCATTTTTTGGCAACGCTAGGTAGGATTGCCATGCCGCCGCCAATGGTGGCTTTGAGTTGGGAAAAATCGAGCCTTCGAAATTCAGGATGCTGTATCAAGGCGCTAAATAGCGTATTGACCCCCAAAATAAAATGCGGCGGTGTACGCCTTAGCGTATTGACCAGTTCATTGATATCACGTGGATTGGGCACCAGCCTTGATGCAAACCCACGATACAAAATAAAAATACAGCAAATGGTGAATGAAAATACATGATACAGCGGTAATGACGCCAAAATAATATCTTCCTGCCCTTCTTCATCGTACGCGCTGCGAATCAACGCATCGATTTGCAGCAAATTGGCAATCACATTGCCATGACTGAGCATCGCACCTTTTGCCGTCCCTGTGGTACCACCGGTATATTGAATTAATACGATATGCGATAACGTGAGATTTGGGCGCTCATAAGCCTTGCTAGCGCCCGCTAATAACTGACTAAAATAAATCCAATTACCTTTTGGCGGCAAATCGGTGGTCGCTGAGACTAGATTGATTAACGCGCCTTTGAGCTTACCTTTTAAATCGCCCAAACGACAGATGATTAAATGATGTAAATCGCGGTTAAGGTTATCGCCAATGTCTTTGTAGGTATAAATAAATTTATCTAGTATAAATAACGCCTTGATATCGGCATCATCCATTTGGTGCTCAAGCTCGCGACTGGTGTAGGAAGGATTCATACTCACCAGTACCATGCCAGCACGGATGACGCCAAGGGTAATCACAGGATATTGCAAAATATTGGGCAACATCACGCCAACCGCGTCACCGACCTTGAGCCCTAACTGCTGTAAATAAATGGCAACTTTTAGACTCAGTTTATCTAGCTGCTCGTAACTAATCTCTTGATCATCGCAATAATACGCCACTTGCCGCGCATGTTTGGCAAACCCCGCTTCTAAGATGTCAATCAGCGACGTTTGTTCATCTGGCATATCGATGGTACTACAAATGTTATAGCGCTCGTAGCTAATCAGCCACGGTTGCTGATTTTTTTCCCATTCATACATCTCATGCATCGGGCGCTCATTGATTGGTGAAATAGCGTCATCCATAAACTCAGTATTTCTCGTAACAGCCTAGTGGTATGCCCAATTTTATAAGGTTAGGCGGGCGCGATGCAATAAAAAA
>NZ_DALZSV010000065.1:0-11589 GCF_032014955.1 Moraxella sp. CTOTU47724 | reverse complement strand
ACAAGTGATTGATGTATGATGAAAGGAACGGAGAAATTTACAAGGCTATTTTTTTTATTAGAATACTTGGTAATATCTAAAATAGAGTGGGCAATCATTTGATTTCAAAAATATTATTTAACATAAAATAAATTGTGCGAATACGTACTAATAATATTTGTTTAATATTGTCTTGATTCCATGTTGGGTTTTGTCCAAATATTGGAGTCTTCGATAAACCCGGAGCGGTTCACTTCAAAAGCTTGGCGTAACTTGTGCAGTAATAGCCAGTGATACTTGGGACAGTTTTGTCAATGGGTTTGAAGGCTTTACTCAAAAGATCGGTAAGTTTTTTACCGTAGGTATTGAAGGAAATAATTGTCGTATTCGACATAGAATAAAACGAGCAGTCAGGCGAAGTTGTAACTTCTCCAAAAAACTCGAAAACCACTTCAAAGCCTTTGATTTAGTATTTTTTTACATTAATAATGGGTATGTTTGATATCAGCATACTTTTTGATGCACCACCAAATTATATATTGATAATGATTATCATTTGTATTATTATCCTCACAATTTTATTATACCAATGCTTCGGATGAGTTATGCCTTGTTTGACTGAACATATTGATAGGTTGTCAGTACAAAACCTAATTAATGCTTACTGTATTGAAATAAATCGATTTAAAATAATAAAAAATGAAAAATTTAATAATAATGATATAGAATTTTTTGATGGCAAAGATGTATTGGTTTTAACATTATTACCCCTCCAACAAGCGTTATATATCCCATTGCATTTTTTTAGTATATTAGGACAGCATCAAATTTTTGGCAAAATTTATGTTAGGGCAAACGGTGGCTATGTAGAAATCAATAGTCTAACGACGGCTAGTCTGATTCTAGCGGATATTCAATACCACCATAGTGAAAATCTCGATACATTCGATGTATTGTCAAGGTGGATTGAAAGTCATCAAAAGTTAGTTACTATCATGCTAAATAGAGCCAAAGATTTTGAGACATTATTCGCTAGTAACACATTAAACTTTATTGAAACTGAGCAAGCATTGATTTATGGTCATGCAATGCACCCAACGCCCAAAGCCCGCATAGGTTTTAATAAACAGCAATGGATAAACTACTCACCTGAAACCAAAGGCTGTTTCAATATTCATTATTGGTTAGTACACCCTGATAATACGATTGAAGAGTCTTTTGATGGTAAATCTATCTCACGGCAACTGCTTGAATACCTCACACCTTTTATGCCACAGGAGCAAAAAAAATTATTTTTGCAATTTCCATGCTATAAATTATTACCGCTACATCCTTGGCAAGCCAAATTTCTTCAAGATACGCCTTTTTATAAACAGCTTGTTGCGGATAGTTTATTGATAGATATTGGTGAGACAGGAACGAGCTTTTTCCCCACCACTTCTGTACGCACGGTGGCAAGTTTTGATGCACCATGGATGTTAAAATTTTCGTTATCTGTGGCTATTACAAACGCTGTTAGAATCAATCTGCCAAAAGAATGCCGTCGAGGTATGTTTGCTACCAAAATTTGGCACAGTGAGGTGGGCGAAACAATTAAGTCTATCATTCCCAGTTTCAATGTTATCAATGACCCTGCTTGGATAGGCTTAAAGATTGATGACGATATTATTCATGAAACCATTTGTATTTTTCGGCATAATCCTTTTAATCAGAGTGATAATGTCACTAACTTGGCGACATTGTGTCAAGATCATCCATTGAATCAGGCAAATAGATTCAGCCATTTATTTGAGGCAATCGCCCAACAAAAAAATCTTTCTCATGAAGATATAGCAATCAATTGGTTCAATCAATTTTTAACGATATCGCTAGACTCAATGCTACAAATCTATCATACCTACGGTATGGTATTTGAAGCCCATCAACAAAACAGCCTACTAGAACTTGATAATCATTTACCTGCAAAATTTTGGGTGAGAGATAATCAAAGTTTCGGCTATGTTATAGATTATGCAGAAACGTTAATTGCAACTTACCCTGAGTTACACACAGAGGCTCAATGTGTCGTACCTGTTGAGTTTGCTAGTCATCGTTTTATCTATTATTTCATTGGTAACAGTGTGTTTTCGGTAATCACAGCGATTGCTAAAACGGGTGCAACCACAGAAATAAAACTCATCGACCTACTCTACCAGCATATTGAAAGATTTTATCAGTTATACCCCGACAGTCTGTTACTTCAAACCCTACTTTTCCAAGATGAATTACCCTACAAAGGTAATCTGCTCACCCGATTACATCAGCTAGATGAACTAATAGCCCCTGTAGAAACGCAATCGATTTATGTTGATATAAAAAACCCTATTCAACGCTTCAACCATGAGAGTGAGTGCATAAAGTGATAGATGTTATTGGCATTGGTATCGGTCCTTTTAATTTAAGTTTAGCAACTTTATTGCAAAATAAGGACTGTGGTCTCACCAGTGCATTTTTTGAGAAAAAGGAAAGCTTTTCTTGGCATGATGGTATGCTCATGCCTGATACTACCTTACAAGTACCATTCTTAGCAGATTTAGTTACTATGGTCGAGCCAACCAGTCGATTTAGCTTTTTAAATTATCTGATTGAAACCAAAAAAATATTTCAGTTTTATTTTAGAGAGTCATTTTTCTTGCCTAGACTAGAATATAACGACTATTGCCGATGGGTCTGTGAACAACTTGATAACCTATACTTTGGCTACCATGTGAAGAGCGTAAAAGCCATTGCTGAAGGATTTAGCGTGGTCGTGACTTGTCATGGTGTTGAAAAATCCTATGACTGTAAAAATCTGGTCATCGGTGTGGGTACAACACCAACGATACCTAGCTGTACCCTAGAAGCCAATCAACTCTACCCTGATAAGTGCTTTCATTCTTCAGTCTTTATGCATCAGTATGAAAAACTTTGTCAAGATAAACAGGCAAACATTGTATTAGTGGGTTCAGGTCAGTCTGCAGGAGAAATTTTTTATAAACTTATCGATGATAACGAGTTTACTAATATAAGCTGGGTCACTAGGGCAGAAGGTTTTTTCCCTATGGAATACACACCATTAGCGTTAGAGCATTTTAGTCCCAACTATACCGACTATTTTTATGATTTATTGCCCCAAAAAAAACAGCAGTTATTGCAAAAACAAGGACTGCTTTATAAAGGCATTAATGCCCAATTATTAAAACAGATATACGATAAGCTGTATCAACGATGTCTGACACCCAGTGAATATAATGTCAAACTAATGCCCAATTTGGCATTACATGAGATTCTAGCCTCACCTATCGAGCCTGACAATAGGCATAAATTTATCTGTAATTTTTATCACAACCACACGACTGTTCCTGTGAGTTTGCAAGCAGATTATCTTATTTTAGCCACAGGGTATAAATCTCAAGAACCGCAGTTTCTCTCTGCGATTCAATCTGATATAGCCAGAGATAGTCTTGGTCATTATGAAATAAATCGGGATTATGAAGTCAGCTACCACAATCCGTTAAGTCAGGGCAGAATATTTGCACAAAATATGGAATTTCATAGCCATGGCGTGGGAACACCTGATTTAGGATTAGGGGCGTATCGAGCAGCGACTATCATCAACAATATTATAGGCAAAGATATTTATCCACTCAATCATTGCCGTACTTTTCAGACTTTTCAATGTGTGGGCTAAAACTATGATAAAAACGAACCATCCTGAATTTCAACTGTTAATTACCAAAGAAAGCTGGATAAAAGCAGGTAAAAAGCTGTTGGCAATGGCGATTGCTGAGTTGGCGTATGAAGACATTATCCAATTAACACCAGTTGAGGCGAATAAACAAGGTTTGCAAGATTTTACTGTTAAGTTCAATCATATCCATCTGACAGTCACAGCTTACCAAAAAAAATTTGGGGGTTGGATTATCTATGACATTAAAAGCGAAACCGACCCAGCAATGACCTATCAAGTAGATAAATTCTTTGTTGCACTGTGCCAAACGCTTGAGATGCAAGAAACGACCAAAGCTTATCTGATTAAAGAAATCAACCACACATGGTTAGCGGAGGCTCATCTTTATAATGAGGACAGACCCAGCAGTGAGACATTATGTCAGCTAAGTGGGAGTATAGTGGAATCTGAACTGAGAGGACATCCGTGGATTATTATGGGTAAAGGTCGATTGGGTTTTGGCTATCATGACTATCAGCAGTTTGTACCTGAGATGAAACAAGTTTTAACGTTACCTTGGTTTGCTATCCATAAAAGTATCGCCACATTTTCAGCGATTGAGGCATTAACGAGTGACGATGTTTATGCCAATGTACTGGGTGCTGACCAATGGGTAGATTTTAAAAAAATTCTAGCAGATAAAGGGCTAGTCGCATCAGACTATTTATTTTTACCCATTCATCCATGGCAGTGGCATCACTGGATAAGTTTAAACTATGGGGAACAAATCTTAAATAATCACTTGGTTTATTTGGAGTTATCAGAGCATCAGTACTTACCATTACAGTCCATTCGTACCTTTGCTGATGTCACCAATCCAAGCAGTTTCAATATTAAACTACCACTTAATATTCTGAATACGGCTGTGTATCGAGGTTTACCCAATGAACGCAACAAAGTCGCCCCTCAAATCACGCAGTGGCTAATCAATATATATCAAAAAGACAAAGACTTGCAAAAAACAGGATTGGTGCTATTAGGTGAGGTTGCCACCGTGACAGCACAACAACCTACGTTTGATGATTTAGACAGCCCCCCTTATCAGTTTGTTGAGTTACTTGGCTGTTTATTTAGAGAGAGTGTTGAAAATCATGTCGAGAAAAATGAAAAATTCATCTCACAAGCTACCTTAATCCATCATGACAAAGATAATAACTATCTACTCCCATTTCTTATCGAAGCCTCTGGACTGACAGTAAAAGTGTGGCTAAATAAGTTTTTTGAAGTGTGCGTTACCCCCTTACTCTACTGGCTTTATCGCTATGGCTTGGTGTTCTCACCGCATGGGGAGAATAGCCTATTAATTCACGAAAATGGCGTACCCAAACGGATGGTGCTAAAAGATTTTGTTGATGATATTAACTTAGTTGAGGGTGAGTTTGAGGAACAATATCCCAAACCGCAAGAAGCTGACGTCCTTCTTACCCATGCCCCAAAAGATTTGAGCCATTTTATATTTACGGGCTTATTCGTTGTGCATTATCGTTATCTATTTGATGTGTTGCATCTGACGTATCAGCTCTCTGAGGGGGATTTTTGGGGTGAGTTAGTCAAGGTTATTGATAAGTTTCATCAGGATAACCCACAATTTAAAGATAGAATTGCGATGTTTGACCTAAAACGCCCAACCTTTGAAAAAGTATGCCTGAATCGTGTTCGTTTCTTCACAAGAGGTTATCAAGATGATGCCCATCGACCTGTGCCTGTGATTGCAGAGCCGATGCTTAATCCGCTCTGTGAGCAGTTTTTCCAACACAGTGAGGCACAATTATGATACCTGTTTATCAAATGCCTTTTGATTTAAAGCAGTTATGTACCTATCTTGAAAAGACAACGCTATCTCGCACATTACCGAATGAATATGCTTATCAAGAACAGGGGACGCATTTTTCGTTGCGTGAGGTCAGTTATCCTGACGATATGGTGTTATTGTATCATTGGATGAATATGCCCCATATTATCCCCCAATGGCAATTAAATAAATCCCTAAAAGATTTGAGCGTCTATTTTGAAAAAATGCTCGCAGATGACCATCACCGCCTGTATTTAGTAGGGATTGATGGGGCATGGGTGGGTTATACAGAGATTTATGAAGGGGCAAGAGACCGTCTAGCAGGCTATTATGAAGCTGATAAAGATGACTTGGGCTGGCACTTATTGTTAGCTGAATCAAAAGCTTATGGTCAAGGCTATCTGCGTTCTATCGTCAGGATGCTGACATTTTTTATATTCGAACATTCTCATGCAAAAAAAGTGGTAGGGGAGCCTGATGCTACCGTCAAGCCCTATGAAGCTGTGGCTCAAGAACTTTTATATGAACCTCAGTATCTGATTGAGATGCCTGAAAAAAAAGCCATGCTATATTTTTGTTTTAGACACCCATTTTTGGATAAATTTGCCAGTTACCAAAATGCGAATGTTTAACTAGGTAATAAATTTGATGAGCATCCTATAACGTGCCAGATAAACATAAAAACAGCATCGTATCTGTATTGATGATACTAAATTTTTTATTCATGGCTTCCAATCAAGCATTCCTTACGATTGCCAGTCCAATTGCTAGGTCATTAAATATGAGTGCATGGCAAATGGGCTTAATTATTAGCATGGTCGGTATTATCTGGGTAGCGTCAGTTAGATTTTGGGGTAAATTATCAGATAGGTATGGTCGTATTGGCGTACTATTGTATGCATTAATAGGATTTATGCTTTCTTGTGTTGTTCTTGCCATTTATGTTGGTTGGGCTTTATCTCGTATGGATAAACCCTCACTTAGTCTGACGTTGGCAGTATTATTATTCACACGTGTTCTGATAGGGTTTTTTGCTGCCAATATACCGATTACGATAAATGCTTGGATTGCAGACAATTATGCAGAGGGTGACAGGATAAGGCAACTTGCCAAGGTGGGTGCTATCGGTGGTATGGGTATGGTACTTTCGCCTTTTGTAGCAGGGCTACTTGGGCATTATGACTTAGCTTTGACCTTAATGATTTTTGCCATATTGCCTGCATTTTTATTGCCCTTTTTTGTGAAATCTAAAGAAAAAGTAGCACCCATTAACACAAGTAACAAAATCCTTTTATCTATCAAGGATAGAAGGATTTTTACAGCTTGGTTGGCAAATTTGGTGGTGATTTGTGCCATTATTATACCGAATGAATGTTTGGGATTTTATCTCATTGATAACTTTGGGATGCAACCTGCACAAGCCACTATTTGGATTGGAATAATATTGAGTGCCACAGGTATTGCTTTTGCTGTGGCTCAACTGCTACTGAGTAAATTCAAAAATCATAAGTTAGAACATATCATTGGTTATGGGGCATTGTGTGGGGCAATTGGTTTTCTTACTGCTATCATGCTTTCTGAACTTATGGGTATTCTGATTGGCTATTTGTTGTCAGGGTTTGGTATCGGTTTAATTCTGCCGTCGATTTCAGCATTGGCGATGAATAAAGTTGGCGTACGAGAACATGGTGATTGTGCCTCCATTTTAGCGATGGCTCAGGGACTAGCGATAGTTATCGCCCCTGTCGCGGGAACGGTTTTATATGATTTTAACCATGTATTGCCTTTTGTCTTAATCATCCTTTTGCTTCTTGTGATTCCTTGGCTCATAAATTCTAACAAAACAGTTTCATAAAAATTTTAATTGATAATGATAATCATTTATTATATAGTAACATTTTCGCAATGATTGTTTACGTTTATGTCTATTACGACTCAAAACTCGTTTGCTCACAATACTAGCACCCCATTAATTCACATAGACTTTATTAACCCAATTACTTCTCAAGCATTTGAGCAATGGCTTGATGAAATGACAGGCTTATTGACAAAGAAACAGCCGTTTTTTGCCATGTATCATAGTCAAATAGACTTGGTATTACCCGAGAATTATCGAGCCAAAGAAGCCCTCTGGTACAAAGCCCATAAAGCAGAATTCTTCCAGTATTGTCAGGGATTAGTACGCATTGCCAACGATGAGGCAGAACGAGAAAAGCTTGATACACCCGCCTTACACCAAGCATGGGGTGTGCCTTATGCCGTGGTTATGACACAAGCACAAGCGATGGAGTGGATTAATCAGCAGGTCGAAAAAGCCTGATGAATTTATCTAAACACAGTGATTCTGCTAGCCACAAAGTTTTTCATCGTTTATTGCCAATGGTGGCTATGCTGTATATCGCCCATGCCTTGCCTTTATACTTTTTTAATGTGGCAGTGCCAGCGATTTTGCGACAGCAAGGAGTCGATGTGCGGTGGATTGGGATGCTGTCGTTATTATATTTACCTTGGGCATTGAAGTTTTTTTGGGCAACGGTGGTGGATAATCATTATAGTGAGCGTATTGGCAAGCGAAAGACATGGTTACTAAGCACCCAAATCATCATTGTCATTGGGCTAATCACACTATCACAACTGGGCTGGTTACAGATAACGGCGTTGTTACTGGTAAGTTTTATTATCTCATCTGCAGCGGCAACCCAAGATATTGCCATTGATGGTTATACGGTTGAGCAGTTTGATAAATCGCAGTTTGGCATGGTGAGTGCGACGCAAAGTCTGGGCGTGGCATTTGGCAGTATGTTGGGCGGTGCAGGGGTATTATGGCTCTACCATAGCTATTCATGGCAAGTGGCAATTTTGTCATTGGCAGGGGTGGTAAGTTTAATATCAATGTTACTTATCAGGCTGCCTGATGCCACCAAAGCACCTAATCGCCCAATAATTAAATCCCAAACATTATTGCCGAGCATGGATAGGAATCATACCTCTAAATCCTTGGATAAAGCAAGTCTAAAAAAATTCTTTGCCCGTGCTGATGTCAAATGGATTTTACTGTTAATCGTGGTTTTCCGCTTTGTGGAAGCCCCTGCAATGGCAATGCTCAACCCCATGCTTGTTGATTTTGGTTGGTCACTCAATCAGATTGGCTTTTTATTTTCAGTCCTTGGGGCAATCGTTGGGATTTTATCAGCGATAAGTGCAGGTTTTCTAGTCAAAAAACAGGGTGCAGAGCGTTGGTTATTGATATCAGGTTGGCTACGAAGTGCGGTATATGGGCTGTTATTCTTGGTATTGCTGAGCAAAGGCGTGTTACTTGCACAAACTGGTTTATTTGGACAGACGCAATTTGCCACTTTGCTATCCATATCGGTTCTACTGCTACTGGGTATTCGTTATTTAACGATGACCGCACTTTATACCCTATTTATGAACCACACCAGTAAACAGCAAGCAGGCACAGATTTTACTGTGTTTGTTTGTATCGAGTTGTTGGTGTTTTTTATCGGTGGGGCTGTATCAGGATTTTTAGTGCATAGCTTGGGCTATCAAAATTTATTTTTATTGTTAATGTCAATGTCAGTAATATCAGTATCTCTGACCCCTTTTTTTCTGAAGAAAATGTTACTTAAAAAAAATCATTCTTATGAGGCTATATCATGAAATATACACTTGTTACCTTACCTGGCTTATCATTATTAGCAATGATGATAAGCCAGCAATTATATGCTGAAAATGCTTCCGCACCTGCTGCCATATCCGTACCCACTGCTACCTTTGACACCGTTGTAGCAACGAATGGTAAAAGTGGCGTATTGCTGTCGAATCGTATCAGTGATATGCCGCAGACCACACAGGTCTTTTTACAAAAGGATATTCAGGCTCAATCCACAGGCAACCGCCAAGTCGCCGATATTCTTGCTCAGCTAGTTCCTGGCTTAGGTGTGAGTAGTGGCACAACCAGTAACTTTGGTCAGACCATGCGAGGACGCCAAGTACAGTATCTGCTCAATGGCGTACCACTGACTGGCTCACGAGATATTTCAAGGCAGCTTAACAGCATTAACCCCAATCAAATTGAACGCATTGAGGTTTTATCAGGAGCAACCAGTATCTATGGGGCAGGGGCAACAGGTGGTTTGATAAATATCGTCACCAACTCAATCGTACCTGAAAAGCCATTTCAAACAAGGCTAGGTATCAGCACCAATAACGATGCCAATCAAGAAGCATTTGGCTATCAAGTGGGGCAGTCTGTCAGCGGTATGACAGAAAGCGGTCATCTTGCTGGACGGCTAGATATTGACTACAAGCAAACAGGCGGCACATTCGATAGTCAAAATAATCGTATTGCCCCAGAGCCTGCTCAGACTGACCAACAAGATAGCAAAAGCTTGAGTGTCAATGCCAATATGGATTGGACAATCGATGAAAAGCAAAATCTTAATCTTGCATTGACACACTATAATGATAAGCAAGACACTGACTATGCTCCAGACTATGGAAAAAATTTGGCAGTGCTATTTGGACAAGCCCCCTCAAAAAAAGCCATTAAAGGGCTTTCACTAGAGCAACAACCCAAAACCGAGAAACAAACGATCAATTTAAATTACCATCATGATGACATTGCAGGCAACAGCTTTAATGCCAATGCTTACTATCGACGAGAAAAAGGGAAATTTTATCCTTTTGTTGTACCATTTTCAGTTGCTAAAGCCGTGCCCATTCTACAAAGCATGAACTTAACTCAAGCGCAATTGCAACAATACAGCCAAGCACTTAAAAGTAATGCCTATGGCGTACTCCAATCTCAATCCGACATTGATGTCATTGGGGCAAGATTGGCATTACAAAAGCAATTTGATAGCAAAAATCCGATGCTATTGACCTATGGTGTGGATTATGAACAAGAAAAAGACAGCCAATTTGCCAAAGGCTATGATTTAAAAACCTTTATGCAAAGTAATGGCTTAAGCTTTCAAGAAGAAGGTCAAAACTATACCTATGGACCCAACACCACCATTGATAGCTTAGGGGTGTTTGCCAATTTAAATATGGATATTGCTGATAAATGGCATATGACCGCAGGGGCACGTCATCAAAATATTGACAGCAAGACCGATTCCTTCACCCCCCCCAGTGATACGTTGCTTGCCAATTTATTAGGGCAATACAAAATCCCATTTACCACAGGGCAGGTAAAATCAGGTAAAGTTAGTCATGATAAGACCTTGTTTAATCTAGGTGCTAGCTATGATATTGACCCTCATAACAGCCTATTTGCCAATTTTTCTCAAGGGTATAGCTTACCAGATTTACAGCGGGTTCTTCGTGATGTGAATAGTGGTTTTGTAGTCAACTCTAGCAATGTTGAACCGATTGCGGTAAATAGTTATGACATGGGTTGGTCAGGCAAAATAGGCAATACCAATGCCAAATTAACAGGATTTTATAATACCTCAGACAAGGTCATACAGTTTTTAAAAGATTATAGTGTGGCAGTAGCAGATACGGATGAGCGTGTGTATGGTGCAGAGTTGCAGTTGAATCATAAATTTAATGATACATGGTCAGCAGGCACCAGCATGGCTTACACCCGAGGGCAATATAAAGATGCCAAAGGGGATTATCGTGAATTAGGGGCATTTCGGATTAGTCCACTTAAAGCCACCGCCTTTGCCCAGTATACTTCACCTGAGGAGCATAAGTTACGCTTACAACTATTGGCGGTAGATGGCACGGATAAAGCCTATCAGGACAGTCTCGTTGCCAGCAGCGATACTAATGTACGCAGCACCCCTGAAGCTAAAATAAAGGGCTACGTTACAGCCGACTTACTCGGTGAGTTTAAATTGCCTAAAGGTAAGTTAGATGTCGGAATTTACAACCTTGCCAACACTGGCTATAAGACTGTATTTAGTCAAGCAGCGGCAACCACGTATGGCGATATCTCCAGTCTTGATGCCGCAGGGCGTACTTATGGGTTAAGATATACGGTTGATTATTGATGCTAGAAGGGGTCAGTACAGAAAACGGAAAAAATAGGGCGGTAAGGAATTTTGTCGAGTTT
>NZ_DALZSV010000064.1:0-11637 GCF_032014955.1 Moraxella sp. CTOTU47724 | reverse complement strand
TAAGCCTAGTCCTGCCCGTCATCTTGTTGTTTTTGGTCAAACCTTTAACCATCATGAGCCTAGATGAACGCCAAGCCAAAGCCTTGGGAGTACCTGTGGCTGCCGTGCGTATGCTGGTAGTAACCCTTGTTGCAGTAGTCACGGCAAGCGTGGTAAGCCGCGTGGGCGTTTTAAGTTTTGTCGGTTTGGCTGCGGCAAGTGTCGTTAATGTAGTAGCGATTCGCCCGATTGGACAACGATTACTGGCAGGATTTGCCTTTGGGGCGATGTTGTTGTGGCTGACCAATAACATTGTGACGCTGCTGTCACCCTGGTTCAAACCATTACTTAACATAACGCTGCCGGTGGGGTCGGTCACAGGGATATTAGGTGCCGGGTTGATTATTTGGTTGGTCATTCGACAAAGTAAACAGCCCATGATTGCCGAACAAAGCCCTAGCCTGTTGGTCGGCAAACGCCGATATTTTGGTGGCGGTTTTTGGGTGGTTGCGGTCGGGTTGTTACTACTTTTGACGGTAGGCGTATTACATATTTCCCCTGATGCGATGGGCACTTTTGGGTGGCATGCCGAGGCAAGTTTTATCGAGAGTTTTCGCCTGCCGCGTACGTTATCAGCAATGGCAACAGGTCTGATGCTGGCTACCGCCGGGGTGCTATTACAAAACTTGACTCGAAATCCGATGGCAAGTCCTGAAGTCATGGGCATCAGTTCAGGTGCGGCATTGGGGGTGGTATTGGTGTTCGTGCTCAGTCCATTGATAATAAACACACTGGGACTGGCAACCGATTCTTTTTGGGCATTGGGATTGCCTTTATTGGGCGGACTGTTAGGTGCGGGTTTGGTGTTACTGTTGGTTTTGTGGCTTGCTCGTCGGCTATCCTCAAGCTATTTGTTACTCGTGGGTGTGGCGATTTCTGCATTGATGGGTGGTATTTTAACTTTAATCAAACTGTCAGGCGACCCGCGCTTACAAGCGATGCTCAATTGGCTATCAGGCACAACATATCATGCTTATCCCGTGACAGCGTGGGCATTAATGGTCATTGGTATTGTGTTATTTTTGCTCAGTTTTTTGCTACTAAAGCCGCTTAGGGTGATTAGCCTAGATGAAACGATGGCTCGCAGTTTGGGCGTATCAGTAAAACGTAGCGAAATACTGATTTTTAGCCTTGTAGCAGTGTTAAGCACTGTTTCGACACTGGCGGTTGGACCGCTAAGTTTTATTGGATTGATGACGCCGCATTTAGCCAAGACACTTGGGGCAGTGCAGTTACCTCACCAATTAGCTTTATCAGCGCTACTGGGCGCGGGACTGATGCTCATTGCTGATTGGGTGGGACGTTATGCGATTTTTCCCTATGAAATACCTGCGGGCACAATCGCTTCCATTGTAGGCGGTTTATATTTTTTATGGTTGATGAAAGGTATGAAAAATTAAAAACATAACTTCTTTGGTTGCGCTATCATTACTTATTGTAAATAGAAATAATAATTGTTATCATTCGCAACAATGTTTTATCTATTGTCTTTTGAGTGATTGAATATGCGTTTATCCCTATTATCTTTAGCCGTGCGTTCGGCTTTGGCAGCCAGTACGATTGGCTTATTATCAACCGCGGCGATGGCAGAAGAATCAAATACCACGGATGCTGCCACAGAAACCCTACTCGATGAAATCGTGGTGACTGCAAGTGCCGATGCGTCAAAAACTGGTTTGCCGCCCGCCTATCAAGGTGGGCAAGTCGCCACAGGTAGCCGTATCGGTATTTTGGGTAATAAATCGACCATGGAAACGCCTTTTTCGACCACGGCCTATACCAATGACTTTATTTTGAATAAACAAGCGGATTCTGTTGGGGATATCCTAAAAAAAGATTCAACGGTGCGTGTGGCTCGTGGCTTTGGTAATTTTCAAGAAGCTTATCTGATTCGCGGATTTGTCACCAACTCTGACGATACCATGATGAACGGCTTATACGGCATTATGCCTCGTCAATTTATCGCAAGTGAGCTATTTGAGCGGGTCGAAGTACAACGTGGCGCGAGTACCTTCCTAAATGGCATGGCACCCGGAGGTAGTAATAAAGGGGGCACAGTCAATTTGCTGCCAAAGCGTGCCACTCAAACGCCGATTCGTAAAGTCACTATCAGCAGCGAAAATGCCGAAAATGGTAAAATTGCCCTAGACGTGGGACAACGGTTTGGCGCAAATCAAGCCTACGGTGTGCGTGCCAATGTCGCCTATCAAGACGGCGGTACAGCAGTCGATGATGAAAAAGCCAAATTGGGTTTGGTCGGCTTGGGCTTAGATTATCGCCAAGATAACATGCGGTTATCGGCAGATTTGGGCTATCAAAATAACGAGCTACAAAAAACACGCACCAATGTTACCTTGTCAGGTTTAACCCGTGTACCCAATGCCGCTGATGCCAAAAGCAACTGGTCGCAACCGTGGAGTTATTCAAATGAAAAAGATGTGTTTGGTACATTACGGGCTGAATATGACCTTAGCCCAAATTTGACTGCGTATGGCGCGTATGGCTTTCGTCATGGCGAGGAAGAAAACTCGCTTGCTAACTTGACGGTCACCAATCTAAATGGCGATGGCACCACCTACCGCTTTGACAATGCCCGTGAGGATGACATCAACACAGGCGAAATCGGTATTCGTGGCAAACTGACCTCAGGCAAAATCAACCATAACTGGGTAGTGTCTGGCAATATCTATAAAGCACAGACAAAAGCGCCTTACCAATTTGATTGGCAAAACACACTAACGACCAATTTATATCACCCAACCTCGTACGCCAAACCCAGCTGGTCAGCAGCGGCGTTGGCAGGTGGCGATATCGACCATCCTACCAAGACAGGCGAAACCACGCTCACCAGTGTGGCATTGGCAGACACCCTAGCCTTCATGGATGATAAACTTCAAGTGACCTTGGGGGCAAGACACCAAACCATTGAAGACGAAAGTTTTAACCCCACCACCCAAGCCAGTAATGGCAAATATAAAGAAAGTAAAACCACGCCTGCGTTTGCCCTATTATATCGCCCAACCGATGAATGGTCAGTCTTTGCTAACTATATGCAAAGCCTCAGCAAAGGCGAAACTGCCCCTCTCACTACCACCATCGATGGCGTAGCAACTGAGCTGACCAATGCAGGTCAAGCCATGTCACCGTACGTCACCAAACAAAGCGAAATCGGCGTGAAATACGACCGCGGCGTTATCGGTGCAGGTCTCACCGCTTTTCAAACCAACAAGCCGCGTTATACTACCGTTGATACTACCTTTGAAGCACATGGTAAAAACCAACATAAAGGCGTTGAGCTCAATGTATATGGACAACCCACCGCCAATATGCGAGTGCTAGGCGGCGTGACCTTCCTTGATACCCAACAAAAAGACACCGGTAGCGACGCCACTGAAGGGAAGCAAGTTATCGGTGCGGCAAAAAACTTGTTAAATCTAGGGCTAGAATATGACTTACCACAAGTAGATGGCTTAACCTTAACAGGCGATGTCATCCATACTGGCAAACGTTACGCCAATGATGCCAACACCCTAACAGTCGATGGCTATACCACTGTGGATTTGGGCGCGAGATATAAAACCCAACTTGCCGGTAAAGCAGTCACGCTCAAAGGGGTGATTGCTAACGTTACCGATAAAGACTACTGGTCATCGGTAGGCGGTTATGAAAATACGGCAGGTGACAACGGTGCAGGCTATCTTACCTTAGGTGAGCCACGCACATTGAAGCTGTCAGCGACCTTTGATTTTTAATTTTACCCATTGTTAACGTTTGCCATCGGATGAAGCTTGCTTTGTCCGATTTTTATTTGAGACTGGCTAAAAAATAAAAGCTAAACAGGAAATACATGTTCCCTACTACCATGCCCCTTATGACCCTTATCTGGCAACAGCATCGTATTGCCTTTATCAAAGTCATCTTGCTCAATCTGCTTAATGCCTTGGTGAATGTCGCTATTATCGCCTTTATTAACCGTTTTTTAATCACAGCAGTCGGCACTGATAATCCCCTCTTAGGCAGTTGGCAGATATTAGCGGTATTTTTGGTAGCGATTATGGGTTTATTAGCGACAACGTTTATGTCACAGCTTGCCTTGACTAAGTTAGGGCATCGCTTTGTGTTTGAATTACGTTCGCAACTGATAAAACGTATCTTAGACACTTCAATTGCCCAAGTTGAAAAAATCGGTAGTGCCAAGCTGTTAGCCAGCTTAACTACCGATGTGCAGTCGATTACCGTGGCATTTGTACGCTTGCCTGAGCTGGTGCAAGGGGTGATTATCTGCACAGCGACCGCGGTTTATTTGGGGTTTTTATCCGTGCCAATGCTGCTTGTGGTCATGGGGTGTATTACGCTGACCATTTTTATCAGCAGTAAACTCGTTGGCCATGTGTATGCCCATTTAGCCACATTACGAGAAATCAATGATGCACTGTATCAAGATTATCAAGCGGTGATTGATGGACGAAAAGAACTTGCCTTAAATCGTGAACGTGCCAAACGTCTATTTACCAATGATTATCAACGCCACGCAAGCGACTATTTCAACCATATTGTCAAAGCAGATACTTTTCATTTATCAGCCGTAAGCTGGTCAAATATTATGATGTTTGCCGTAATTGGGGTGATTTATGCCCTAGCCAATATTTATCACTGGGTAGATACCGCCACCGCCACTACGTTTGCCCTCACCGTATTATTTATCCAGTCGCCTTTACTGATGGCGATTGGGGCATTTCCCACCGTGCAAACGGCTAAAGTTGCCTTGGAAAAAATACAATCCTTACAGCTTGCCGACTATAGCCCAGATTTTGATACCCAAATTTTAACCCCAAATTGGCAAGTCATTACTTTTAAAAATATAAATTATCACTATGACAATAGCGCAAATTTTGGCTTAAAGCATATCAACTTTACGTTAAAACGCGGCGAAGTGGTGTTCTTAATTGGCGCCAATGGTAGCGGAAAATCCACACTTGCCAAGCTCATCACAGGGTTATATCAGCCTAAATTTGCGGAAAATTCCGGTATTTTTATCGATAACCAGCCTGTCGCCTCAGAACATTACCCCCATTATCGCCAGTTATTTTCAGCGATTTATAGCGATTTTTATCTGTTTAAAACTGTGATGGGAAGCGCGCAAAATACGCCCAATGCCGAGTTAATCGATAATTGGCTAGATATTTTAGCCATCAAAGAAAAAGTCAGCGTCACCGATAACCAACTTAGCGCCACCGAACTTTCGCAGGGGCAGCGCAAACGCCTTGCCATGCTGCTTGCTGTCGCCGAAGAAAAGTCTATTTTACTGCTTGATGAATGGGCTGCCGACCAAGACCCTGCCTATCGCCGTGTGTTTTATCACACTATTATTCCCATGTTGCAAAAAATGGGCAAAACGCTGTTTATTATCAGTCATGATGACAGCTATTTTGAAAAGGCGGATAGATTGTTGATGATGAAAAATGGTGAACTCAGTGAGCTTACCGGTTTGCAACGCGAAAAAGCCAGTCTAGATGCCATTACAGTGATTGGTGAGCATTAAGAATCTATATGACCTCCCCTAAAACCAGTTAAAGCGGATTAAATATAATTGCAAATAAGAATGATTATTGTTATTATTTTCATTAATTTTACCATACTGTAAATTTCTGTAATTATTTATTGTGGCGGGGTCACTTATGCGTTTATCTTTTTTATCAGTAGCAATACGGGCTAGTTTAGCGGTGGGTATTAGCCATGTTTTTACCAGTCAAGTGCTGGCAGACGTTGCAGCCAATAGCGAAGAAGCACCTGAAACCACATTAGATACCTTGGTCATTCGTAGTGATGCTTACCGCACCACCGCTACCAAGACCGCCCTTGACCCCGAAAAAACCCCCATGAGTTATTCTCGTATCGAGCAAGAGACATTGCAGCAACGCCAAGCAGACAGTGTCGCGAGTGCGCTGCGTTATGAGCCAGGTGTCAGTAGCGAAAGTCGTGGGACGGTTGGCATTTTTGATGAATACACCCTGCGTGGTTTTAAGAATTATTCCAACTTTTATGACGGGATGCGTCTGCCGTATGATGGAACTTGGAATTTAATGCCCCAAGTCGATGCCTATGCCACCGAAGCCGTGGAAGTACTCAAGGGACCTGCTTCATCACTGTATGGCTATAATGAGCCGGGCGGCATGGTCAATCAAATCGCCAAAACCCCAAAAAACACTTCTGAGAATGAAATCAGACTACGGGCGGGCACCAATAATCTTAAAGAAATCGCCATTGACAGCACAGGTCCTATTAACGATACCACCAATTATCGCATGGTGGCATTAGCCCGTGAAAAAGACGGACAAATGCAAACGACCGAAGAAAAACGGGTGCTACTCAATCCCTCTATCGAATACAAACCGAGCAACAATATCTCGGTGCTTGCCAATTTGTATTATCAAGATGACCCTCATCAAGTCCCTTCTACCCCACTACCAAGCGTTGGCACAGTGTATAAAGCCAGTTATGGTAAGTTGGACGCGGATGCCTACGCCGGCGATAAATGGAATGATTTTAGTAAAAAAGTCTTTATGCCGAGTGAAACGATTAACTGGAAAATCAATGATTTATTAACCTTTAAACATACCTTGCGTTATACCGATGCCGACGCCCAACAAAAAAACACCTACCATCAAGGCTTTAGCGAAGGCTCAGACAGCGAGCTTATACGCACCGCCTACACGACCGATGAAAAGATGACCAACTGGGCAACCGATAACCAATTGGCTTATAATCTGATTACCGATAATACCTCGCACAATTTGCTATTGGGTGTGGACTATCAAAAAACTGACAGCACGGCTAAGTACGCAGACGCCATGTACAATGGCATACCCATTATCGATTTAAGCGATCCTGATTATGATTTATTTAGCAAAACTGTCCTTAGTTTGACAGGCTATCAACAAACCGATGATATTGAGCAAAGTCAATTCGGCGTTTATCTACAAGATGAAATGCAATGGAACAAGCTTACTGTGGTCGCAGGGTTACGCCACGATGACTATAAAAGCACCACCAAAACCACTGCCACAGGTAGCGATACAAAAACCACCGTCAACGAAGCCAACCAAACATCCGGGCGATTGTCAGCCCTGTATCAACTTGACAATAGGTTTGCCCCCTATGTCAGCTACGCTCAGTCATTTCAACCCTTATTGGGTGTCAACTATATTACAGGTGAAGCCTTTAAACCCACCACCGCCAACCAAGTTGAAGTCGGCATAAAATACAGCTCGCCAGATAAAGCCACCAAAGCCACGCTGTCTGCCTACGATATCACGCGCAAAAATGACAAGGTCACTGCCATCGACTGGACCAAACAAACCCAAACAGGTGAAACCACGTCAAAAGGTTTTGAAATTTCTGCCGATCATCGTTTCAACAATTGGTTAAATGTGGGTGTCGGCTATGGTTATGTCGATGCCGAAATCACCAAGGATGAGTTTAATCCGCAACTGGTCGGCAATACCCCGCAACAAATTGCCAAGCACAACGCCACACTGTGGGCAAGTATGAAACCCAACGCCAAAACCGCGGTGCAAGTGGGTGTGCGGCACATCGCTGGGATGCAGATTGATAGAGAAAACTCAGATACTTTGCCAAGCGTCACCTTGGTCGATTTGGCTGGTAGTTATCAAATTAACCCCACGTTCGATGTGGGCTTGACTGTCAGTAACTTGTTTGACAAAACCTACGTGGGTAGTTGTTATGACCGCAACAATTGCTGGATGGGCGCAGAGCGACAAGCCAGTGTTAGCTTGACCGCGAAGTTTTAATCAGGTTCATAAATCTAAACAAAGGACTTGTTACCCCAAGTCCTTTCCTTATCGCCCTAACAAAAATTACATTCTATGCACCCAGAAAATCTGACTTTATTTGATGACCCCGAAATTGCCGACATCATCGATCACATCAACGAAGACCACGGCGATGATATGAAGCACATGGCGTTAGGCTTGCTAAACTTAACCAAGGTTCAGCAAAAAACCTTAAAAAATGCGACCTTACGCCAAATCTATCAACAAGGCTTACTGTTGGATTTGCAATTTGCGCAAAACGAGCCGCACTTAGACAATCAGCTTTTGGTATTTAGTGAGCCGACCCAAACCCTTGAAAAATTCAACGACCAATATGTCGCCTTATTGCAGCGCAGTGACCGCAAACAAGGTAAAAAAACCATTGACATCAAGCAGCGTCAATTTTATCTGCAAAGCGTGGAAGCGGTCAGTCACCATATGTATCGTTTGACAGTGCAAACAGATAGCGATTTATCCGATTTACCGGCAGGTTATGCGTTTTTGTTTGATGTCAAACTGCCCGACACCGACCTAAAAAAACACCCCCGCCCCTACCGCTATTATACGCTTCGCAAGGCATGGCAAACTGTGAATGAAAACGGTGAAACGCAAAACCTGGCTTGGATAGATATCTATTGTCATGGAGAAAAAAACGGCGAAATCAGTCTTGGCGAAACCTGGGTAAAATCGTTAAAAACAGGCGATGTTTTTACCAGTGAGCGAGAATTCCCCGAAAAAATCGACCATCTCGATGTTAATCAGCCACAGGGACAAAGTCTATTAATCGCTGATGAAACCTCACTACCGACCGTAGCCCGACTGTTAGAGCAGTGGCCAATGAGCGAGCAGACAATACCGCCGATTGTACTGACCTTTTTGCAAAGCCCGCTAGATTTGGCTTATTTAGAAGACGTTTTAGCCCAGTATCCTGCAACGGTGTTGCCAATTGTGGCGAATGATAACCAACTGCCCCATACGCAGATTTTTACGACACTGCAAGATTTTTTACAACAACATCCTCGCCAAATTGACCACATCTGGGGTGGTCTTGAAGCGACAACAACGAAAAAACTGCGTTCGCTATTGGACGAATTATTACAGTTAAGTCGGGATAATAGCGTACTTAAGGTGTATTGGCGAGCAAGCTAAGGGTTATCCAAGAATTGGGCAGACAATCAGATGCATACGTGAGTACTTGGTCGTAACAACTGGTTGTTTGCAGTGTCACTTGACGGTAGGCAGAGGGCAGTGAATTTTATTAACCCCTAACTATTCATCATTTTGTCACGCAACCTTTCTATGATATTTCACAAATTTATCAACGCTCTTATTTGAGCCTAATTTAGTGAGCTATCATGAACTATAAAACCCATCATTATAAAAACCATCATTATAAAAATATCCAAATCAAGCGCATTTGCCTCACCACATCCATGATTGTAGCAAGCATGTCACTTGTTGCTTGTAATAACAATGATAATGATAGTAATGACCCTAAACCACAGCAAATCGCTACCAATACGAACCTTAACTTTACTATTCTTGAAACGTCAGATTTACATAATAATATCATGAGTTATGATTATTACAAGTTGACAGAAGACAAAAGTTTTGGGCTTGAGCGAACCGCAACGCTTATTAATAACGCTCGTAGTGAATTTGCCAATAATATCTTGCTAGATAACGGTGATACCATTCAAGGTAGTGCTTTAGGTGACTATCAAGCAACGGTAAACCCTGTCAAATGCGACGAAACACTGGGCATTTATAAAGTTATGAATGACCTAAAATATGATGCAGGTACGATTGGTAACCATGAATTTAACTATGGGCTGAACTATCTTAATCAAATTACAGGCAGTCAGTTTAATGTTGATGGCATAACTGCAAGTGCCAGTGCTTGTAAAGGACCTGACTTTCCCTTGGTTTTATCCAATGTCATTAGCGCTCGCAATAATCAGCCACTGTTTAAGCCTTATAAAATCATTACCAAAACCTTTACGGCAACCACACCAGAGGGTAAGACGGTTACCGTACCGCTAAAAATTGGCATCATTGGCTTTACCACACCCGGTATTATGCAATGGGACAAAAAATGGCTAGACGGCAAAGTCACCACCGCCGGTGCGAAAGAAATGGCAGAAAAATACGTGCCACAAATGAAAAGTGAAGGTGCAGATGTCATTGTCGCCTTGTCGCATGGTGGGATTGATACATCCCCATACAGCCCAACGATGGAAAACGCCAGTTGGCATCTATCGCAAGTGGCAGGTATTGATGCGATTTTGATGGGACACACACATCAAGTGTTTCCTGATGCTAGTAGCAAAGACACCCGCTTAGACCAGGCAGGCATTGATAAAGTTAATGGCTTATTAAACAACGTACCTGCGGTCATGCCAAGTTTTTGGGGTAAAGGGTTAGGCGTCATCAAATTGAATCTAACCTTTGATGGCAAAAAATGGGTGGTCAATAAAAACAATACCAAAGTGGAAGTGCGTGCAATCCAAAATGCTGATAAAACTTTTGTCGCAGCTAACCCGCGAGTGGCTCAATTAATTCAGGCAGAACATAATGCCACTATTAATTATGTCAAAACCCCAATCGGTACATCCGATTTCTCAATGACTTCTTACTTTGCTGATGTGGGTGATGTGTCAGCGATTCAAGTGGTCAACCAAGCGCAAGCCAACTATATTAGCGATTATATTAACGCCAATTTGCCACAATATAAAGATGTCCCTGTCTTATCAGTGAGTGCCCCATTTAAAAGCGGATTTGCAGGGGGTTCAGATTATACGGATGTTGCTCAAGGCAATATCGCTATTAACAATGCGGCTGATTTATACCTGTATCCAAATACCGTGTTTGCAGTAAAAATACAAGGCAGTGATATCAAAAAATGGCTAGAGAATTCCGCCAAACGCTTTAATCAAATAAACCCAAGCCTTACCACACCACAATCGTTAATCAGCACTTTTCCTGGGTATAACTTTGATATGTTTACCGCAGCCGATGTGCAATATGAAATTGATGTGACTAAACCTATCGGTAGCCGTATCCAAAACTTAACCTACAAAGACAAGCCGATTGAAGACAACGCACCATTTATCATCGCAACCAATAACTATCGTGCATCAGGTCTAAAGGAATACTACAGCATCAATAGTACCAATGTAGTTGAATCCCCTGATGCCAATCGTGATGTCCTGATTAACTACATCAAAGCGGCTAAGAATTTATCATTAACCAATAATGGTAGCAGTCGTAGCTGGCGGTTTGCCAAAGTAAAAACAGCGGGTCCTGTAACCTTTAAATCGAGTGCAAACAAAATTGACTTTGCCCAAAAAGCAGGATTAACCAATATTAGCGTCGTAAATAATGACGACGGTTCAAATAAAGGCTTGGCAGATTATGCGATAGATTTATCAAAATAATCGCCAAAAAACTTGTATTTTATTTATTTTTAAAAGTGTGGTAGTTGCCACACTTTTTCTATTTTATCAAGCGTTCAAAGGTACATCGGACAAGCTTTGTAATGTCATCCATCTTAAGCTTATACCGGATTTTACGACACTTCTGTTTTGTTGTTTGGTTTGCATAAAGGTTGTGTCTCAGCATTTTAGGTTTCCGACAATACCCTATATCAAACGTCTTGAGAATTCCAAAGACCAAAACCCCCCCTTACTGATGTAAGGGGGTGTTTTTGGGATAGGGAGCTGACGATGACCTACTCTCACATGGGCGAACCACACTACCATTGGCG
>NZ_DALZSV010000063.1:5931-11647 GCF_032014955.1 Moraxella sp. CTOTU47724 | reverse complement strand
GTTTAATATGAAGATTTTATATGTGATTACTGGCCTAGCGCAAGGCGGAGCAGAACGTGTAGTTTGTGATTTAGCAGATAAAATGTATGAAAAAGGGAATGATGTTAAAATTGCTTATCTGACGGGAGATATTTTAACAAAGCCTCGTTACCAAGAAATTGAATTAATCAAAATTAATTTAAATAGTTTACAGTTATTTCCTCTTGCTTATATTAAAATTTCTAAAATAATTAAGAATTTTGAACCAGATGTTGTTCATTCCCATATGGTACACGCTAATATTTTTACGCGCCTTGTTCGAATCACTACTTCTATAAAGAAACTTATTTGTACTGCACATAATAGTGATGAAGGTGGGGGATTGAGAATGCTTGCGTACAGATTTACACATAATCTAGCTGATTTAACTACTAATGTTAGTAATGAAGCAGTACAAGCATTTATCGAAAAAAAAGCAGTACCAGGCTCAGATATCATCACAACATATAATGGAATAGATCTGAGTAGGTTTTTTTATAACTCAGAAGCCAAAAATAAAATTCTGAATGAACTTAATCTAAATACAAATTCTTATTTGATTCTAGCAGTAGGACGTTTTAGTGAGCAGAAGGATTATCCAAATTTATTGCACGCTTTTAAAACTTTAAAAAATAAGAGTCTTGGAGATATTAAATTAATTATTGCCGGGGATGGGGAACTACGTTCAGAAATTGAAAAAATTATTGATGAATTGGGTTTAAAGCAAGACATTCATTTATTAGGAAGACGCAATGATATCCCAGATTTAATGAGTGCTGCAGATTTATTTGTATTATCATCTAAGTACGAAGGGTTTGGCTTAGTTGTTGCTGAGGCGATGGCATGTAAGACTTTAGTCGTTGCTACAGATTGTGGAGGAGTTGCTGAAGTTTTAAATAATGATCAATTCTTAGTGCCTCCATCAAACTCAAATGTATTAGCAGAAAAAATGTATTACGCCTTAAACCTCTCTGAAGAAGAAAAAAATAAAAATATTATAAAAAACTTATGTCATATAGAGAAAAATTATTCATTAGAAAAAATAGCTGAAAAATGGATATATCTATATGATAAATAATATTTTAAAAAAGGTATCAAATAAGGCTTTATTGTTGTGTATTGTTTACTTGGTTTTTTTAAAGGTTTTTTTTTACTTTTTAATAAAAATTGATTATATCTCTTTTGGGTTGGGTGGTGGTAGCGACGCAGATTATTATCATGCCTATGCTTTAGGTTATACTGATTTGGTAGTAAATATTTGGCCTGTCATTCTAAGGTTTTTTAATGATCTTGGTCTCTATTCTCGTGATGGAATTTCCTATTTATTTTTGTTTACAAATTTATTTATAATTCCTTTTTTAGTTGCTAAATTGTCTGGTCTTAATTTCCAAAACAGTCAGAAGTATTACCTTTATAGTGTTCTGCTGTGTCTGATCTATCCTACACTTTTTTTCTTTACATTCGATGTTTATCGTGATGTATTTATGGTGCTCGCCTTTTTGGTAGGGTGCTTAATTGTGAAAAAATGTTTAAGTCGTTCGGATTTTATTTCCTTTTCTTATTTTTATATCCTTGCTATTTTAATAGGATTGTTTTTAATGGCTTTGCGTCCTTATCTAGGTTTCGCATTTTTACTGGCTTTAGTCTTATGGAAAATTAAGCTCACAAAAAAACGTATTTTTTTATTTGCCGTTTTATATTTCTTTGCATTGTTTATAGCGAATTATATTGGTATCTTTGATAGTTTAACAGAATATCGTTCTGGTTTTGATGAAGATAGCGGTGGCTCTACATTAGGTTTAGACTTCTCTAATCCCGTAATGTTTATCCCTAATTTTATTCTAAGTACATTAGGGCAGCTTTTTGGTTTATATATTACTAACCCCTTGGCTATAATTTTGCTTTTGATAGAAACTTTCCCTTTTTTTATTATGCTGAAATATGTAATTAAAAATATTAGAATGGCAGATAGTTTTATACGATTTTTGTTAATATTTTTTGTAATTTATGGAAGTGTCTGGTTAATTGGTAATGATAATTTGGGTACAGCCGTGAGACTACGTATGTATAATTATTTTGCTATTTACATCAGCTTTTTTTATATTTTGAATTTAAAACGAAAACAGGGGATTAAGTGAAAACTATCATCATCGGCACAGTCGCTTCCAGTCTTTATACCTTTCGTAAAGACTTAATATTGTCACTATTGGCAAAGGGTTATACCGTCTATGCCTTTACCTCAGACAATGATGAAATAGAGCTTGCTAAAATTGCCCAATTAGGGGCGATCCCTACCCATTACGAGCTTAGTCGTGGCGGTCTCAATCCTTATGAAGATTTATCTAACACCATAAGTCTTTATAAAAAAATCAAAAAAATTCAGCCCGATGTCGTCTTCAGTTATTTTATCAAACCTGTCATCTATGGCACGCTCGCTGCCAAGCTTGCTAAAGTGCCTAAAAAAATCGCCATGATAGAAGGCTTAGGCTTCGCCTTTACTGAGCAACCAGAGGGCTACTCAAGAAAAGCCAAAATCGTACAGCGAGTGCAAGTCGCTCTGTTCAAACTAGCTTTGCCATTGGCAGATAAAGTAATCTTTCTTAACCCAGATGACCCGATTGATTTATTAAAATCACACCACATTGGCGTTAAAAAAATTGAGGTTTTGGGTGGCATTGGCTTGAGTCTAAAAGACTATCCATATCAGCCGATTAGTTTGGAATCTCAAACAAGATTTTTATTTATTGCTCGATTGATACGAGAAAAAGGAATTTTTGATTTTGTCGAAGCTGCTAAACTTGTGAAAAAAATCTATCCAAATGCGATTTTTACGGTATTAGGTGGTATTGATGAGCACGCACACGGGGCAATGACAAAATTTCAATTAGATGAATTAGTCCAATCGAATATTATAGAATATCCGGGGCAGGTGAATAATGTGTCTGAATGGATAGCTAATAGCCATGTTTTTGTATTGCCGTCATACTACCGCGAAGGTGTGCCACGCAGTACCCAAGAAGCGATGGCAGTCGGGCGTGCCATCATCACCACTGATGTGCCTGGTTGCCGAGAGACAGTGGTTGATGGGGTTAATGGTTTTCTGGTGCCAAAGTGGAATCCGCAGGCCTTAGCCGAGAAAATGATTTATTTCATCGAAAATCCAGAGCAAATTCAAGTAATGGGTGAACAAAGTTATAAAATAGCCCAAGAAAAATTTGATGCTCGTAAAGTCAATGAGCGACTACTAAAAATTTTAGGAGTATAAATGTTAAAACGTGCCTTTGATATCGCCGCTTCTACTTCTGCCCTTGTTGTGCTATCGCCTGTACTCGCTATTACGGCGTATAAAGTCAAAAAAGAACTAGGCTCACCTGTGCTATTTCGTCAAACTCGTCCAGGTTTACATGGCAAGCCGTTTGAGATGATTAAATTTCGCACCATGAAAGATGCGACGGATGAAGAAGGTAACGCGCTGCCAGATAGCGAACGCTTGACAGAATTTGGTAAAAAACTGCGTGCTAGTAGCCTTGATGAGTTACCAGAGCTTTGGAATGTGCTTAAAGGTGATATGAGCTTAGTCGGGCCACGTCCATTACTCATGGAATATCTACCATTATATAATGCGGAACAAGCCAAACGTCATAACGTGCGTCCAGGAGTGACAGGTTATGCCCAGGTTAATGGTCGCAATAGTTTGAGTTGGGAAGATAAGTTCAAGCTTGATACATGGTATGTTGAGCATCAATCATTGTGGTTAGATATGAAAATCTTGCTAAAAACCGTCAAAAAAGTATTGATTAAAGATGGTATTAATGAGGCGGGTGAAGCAACCATGAGTAAGTTTATGGGTGCACAATAGAAAGTTCCAAATAAAATTTTTTACTTACTTCTAAGGCAAGCACAATGAATATAGCTTTATTTTCAAGAGTATTATTTTTAAGTGGTGTAACGACTCATTTAATAGACCTATCAAATGAATTAATAAAAAAAGGACATAACGTTTATATTTTTACCGCAGGTGCACAAAATCCAAATAATGAAGCTAATGTCCGATTAGCTGATAGGCTTGAAGCAACTGGGGCAAAAATTGTAAAGATTAATTTTCCATTAACATCAACAAATAAAACGAGTTATTTAGTTTCAATGTTAAGGTCAGTGGCAGTGGTGGCTAAAGAGTTAAAAAAAAATAACATTGATGTAATCCATATTCATACGCCAGCTTTATCTTTTATACCAATTATATTAAGAAGGAAATTTGTTAAAACTGTTCATATTAAAGATTTAGCACTGTCATTTTTAGATAAAAAAGCTAGTCATGAAATTGTCATCAGTAGGGAGACTTACGATGAAGCAATCAGAAAGTTCCATTATAAAGAGAATGAAATAACATTAATATTTAATGGCGTAGCTGAGTCATTTGCAAAAACAATAAGTAACAACGATAGAAATAATTTTAAAGAAACTAAAAATATCCCTAAGGATAAAGTTATCATTGGAATAGTTGGCAGTGTTCAATATAGGAAAGGTCATGATATTCTTTTGGAAGCCATAAGCCACTTACGCAATGATTTAAAAAATCAAGTTCATCTTATAATTCTTGGCGAGGGTAGTGAAACTGAAGAAATATGGCTTAAAGGTCTAATTAGAAAGTTTAATTTAGAATCAACTATCTCTAAATTTGGTTTTCAAGACCCCAAGCCTTTCTATGATGTAATTGATATTTTAATTTTGCCATCAAGATTAGAGGGGTTTGGATTAGTTATAGTAGAAGCAATGCTGTCAAATTGTTGTGTAATTCGAAGTGACACCGAGGGAGCACATGACCAAATTGAGTCAGGAGTAACTGGCTTATTATTCAAAAATGAATCTATTGAGGAACTTACCAAACAATTAGAATTTGCTATCAATAATGAGCCAGAAAGAATAAAAATAGCAGCAGCAGGTAGAGAATACGCACTTGATAATTTTACGGCTGAAAAAATGACTGAAAAAACAATAGCTGTTTATGAAAAAATATCCCAAGGTTACTAAATGAACATTTTAATCACATCCGCAGGTCAACGAGTTTCTTTGGTCAAGTCATTTCAAAGGGAACTAAAAAAAATCAGACCCGATGCCAAGGTATTTACCGCCGACTTAAACCCTGTCCTTGCCCCTGCTTGTCATATTTCCGATGGTTATTTTAAAGTACCACGAGTTACAGCCGAAAACTATATTGATGAAATAATAAAGATTTGTGAAGAAAACAATATTAAACTTATTATTCCGACTATAGACACCGAACTTTTAATGCTAAGCAAAAATACAGAGAAATTTAAATCGCATAATATTACTGCTCTCGTTAGTGACCATGAACTGATTCAGAAATGTAGAAATAAACGATTAACCAATCAATTGTTTCAAGACCATAATATTGCAGTGCCAAAGCAATATACGCTTAATAATTTGGAGTTTCCTGTATTTGTAAAACCTTATGATGGGAGTTTGAGTAAAGGAATTTTTATCGCAGATAGCAAGGACGATATTACACAAGAACATCGCCAAAATGAAAAGCTTATGTACATGGAGCTTATCTCAAACGATGAATTTGATGAATTCACGGTTGATTGTTACTATGATAAAAATTCAACTTTAAAATGTGTAGTGCCAAGGCAACGTCTTGTTGTAAGAGCAGGAGAGGTTAATAAAGCTGCTACTC
>NZ_DALZSV010000063.1:4742-5921 GCF_032014955.1 Moraxella sp. CTOTU47724 | reverse complement strand
AATAATATTATTGTAGAGCATTTTTTTAATAATATTGCTCAATTAAAGGGTGCGAGGGGTTGCTTGACTATTCAAGTATTTTTGCATAAAGAGCAGCCAATCATTAAAGGTATAGAAATAAATCCAAGATTCGGTGGTGGTTATCCGCTTACCTATTTATCTGGAGCAAATTATAGTAAGTGGGTATTAGAAGAATATTTACTTGATAAGGAGATTGAAGTCTATAAATCATGGGAGCAAGATTTATTAATGCTAAGGTATGACGCTGAGGTACTAGTGCATGACTTCAAAAAATAATGCAATAGTATTTGATTTGGATGATACCCTGTATCCAGAAATTGACTACCTTAAATCAGCATATCAATTTATCTCGGAAAGAATTGCACCAATTGATAAAACATTATATTCCTTAATGATTGAAAAGTATTTTAAAAATGAAAATGTTTTTGATTATGTTGAAAAAACATATAATGTTGATAAATCGCAACTTTTAAACTGGTATCGAACTCATTTTCCCCATCTTAAACTTTATCCACATGTGGAATGTTTTTTAAAAAATTTTAGAGATGATTTTAAATTTGCAATTATCACAGATGGTCGGTCAATAACCCAACGTAACAAAATTAAATCGCTTGGACTCGATTTATATATCGATACAATTATTATCTCAGAAGAGATAGGTAGCGAGAAACCCAGTCTAGCAAACTTTGATAAAGTTGAACAACTATTGAATTGTGAAAGTTATTGCTATATAGCTGACAATACTAAGAAAGATTTTGTTACTCCAAATATGATGGGTTGGTTAACTATATGTTTAAATGACCAAGGTAATAATATACATAACCAAGATTTTTCCTTGCCTAATGAGTTTTTACCTGATATTCGTGTTTCAAGTTGGCAAGAAATCGAAAATATCTTTTCAAAAAAGATTAAATTAATAAGAGGTAAATAAATGTTAAACACCCAATTTTCCCCTTGGCCTAGCTTTACCCAAGAAGAAGCCGATGCAGTGTCACAGGTGCTATTGTCCAATAAAGTCAACTACTGGACGGGCACAGAATGTCGAGAGTTTGAAAAAGAATTTGCCGCATGGGTAGGGACAGACTACGCAGTGGCACTGGCAAATGGCACATTGGCACTCGATGTTGCGTTACAAGCCATGGGTATTGGCGAGGGTGA
>NZ_DALZSV010000063.1:3180-4642 GCF_032014955.1 Moraxella sp. CTOTU47724 | reverse complement strand
GCTTGGAGTTTTTGTCAAGATAAAATCATGACCACAGGCGGCGAAGGTGGCATGGTTACGACCAATGACAAAGTATTATGGCAAAAAATGTGGGAGTATAAAGACCACGGTAAAAACTACGATAGTATTTATCATAAACAACATCCACCGGGTTTTCGCTGGTTACATGACAGCTTTGGCACCAATTGGCGCATGATGGAAATGCAAGCGGTGATTGGTCGTATTCAGCTTAAAAAAATGGACGAGTGGACCAAGATTCGTACACAAAACGCCAAGATTTTGCGTGATGCTCTAACACAGTTTGCAGGTGAGCAACAATTTTTACGCATACCAGATATAGAATTTCACCAAGTCATGGGTAGCGATTCTGTCCATGCGTATTATAAATACTATGTGTATGTGAGACCTGAAAACTTGCCAGAGAATATCAATCGAGATAGTATTTTAAATGCGCTTAATGAGAAAAAAATTCCTTGTTTCTCTGGCTCTTGTTCAGAGATTTATTTAGAAAAAGCATTTGACAATCATCCATCGCGTCCCAAAGCGCGATTGACAGTTGCTAAAGAATTAGGGGAAACAAGCTTGATGTTTTTAATCCACCCGACATTGACAATAACTGAAATGCAAACGATTGCTACTACCACTGTTGATGTGCTAACCACTCTATTCAATGCCAATACATAAACTGCGAGCCTCGTATGACAAATAAAACGGTTAAATATCTCTCATTGGGTGTACTACTTGGACTTTCGCAATTAAGTCAGGCAGGTCAATTAGTTCAAATTGATAGTGAGCTACGCCAAACACTTGAGATTTTAAAAATCAATGGCGTTCTAAATGTTGATATATCAACATGGCCGATTAGTTCAGAAGCCATAGAGACAGCCTTGAGTCAAGCGCAGCCCAAATCAGACAATGATAAATTGTTGCTGAATCAAGTTAAGCAAAAGCTTGAAGCCAACGATGTATCTAAGCTACAAATAGTGAGCAATGTCAATGGTGACGAGCGCGCTGTGTTTAGCGGATTTAATACAGAAGGCAATACGGTGACGCCTTTGGGTGTTAGTGTGTCACATAGTCATGCAGGTGATAATATTGATTATAAAATTCAAGGTACCTTAAATGTTGATGATGATGAGCCTAGCAAGACATCTAATCTTGATGGCAGCTACATCGGTACCAAATTAGGCAATCATCGCCTTGCCTTTGGTAGTATTCCGGTATGGTGGGGCAACGGCGTTGATGGCAGTTTAATTCGCAGTGATGCGGCTAGACCTGTCACGGGCTTTTTAATGCAGCGCGCCAATAATACCCCTATTAATTTTCCTGTATTATCAAAACTGGGTAATTTTAATTACCAGATTACTGCCGGTCAATTACAAGACTATAAGGCAGAGCCTCACACTAAATTGATTGGCATGCGAGCGAGTTTTCAGCCGCATGAAGCCTTTCAAATCGGCGC
>NZ_DALZSV010000063.1:0-3080 GCF_032014955.1 Moraxella sp. CTOTU47724 | reverse complement strand
TTGGATAAAACCAATACTATTTACACCCATAGCATTTATAAAGATGGTTATTATCAAAAGGGCTTGCCGCTAGGTCATCCGATTGGTGGGGATGGTGAAATCATTAGTGTGGGGCTATCAGGTAATATTAACGCTAACAACCAGTTCGGGTTAAAATACGCCAACGCCAAAGTGAATCAGTCTAATCAAGTGATTAATTCAGCTTTTCCATCCAAGCAGGACTTGGATATTGTCGAAGCCAATTGGAAACATAGATACAATGACAAAACCTCGGTTAAACTGGGTGTTTGGGGTAAAAAAGATAGCATCAGCGATGATAAAGATGCGGGTGGTAATTTGGTGTTAGAGTATAGCTACTAATTTTGAGTCATAAAAAAGAGCCTTATGGCTCTTTTTACGATTTTACGGTTTAACTTTTACTGTTCAACTTTTATTGCTCGACAAAGGCACGTTCAACCACATAATCACCCGTACCACCCATACGAGGTGATGGTTTAAGACCAAATTCATCAAGTAGTGCCGCCACGTCTTTATTCATAGATGGGCTACCGCAAATCATCGCGCGGTCATCGCTTGGATTAATGGGTGGTAATCCGATGTCTTGGAACAACTTGCCTGATTTCATTAAATCAGTCATACGCCCTTCATTGCGAAACGGCTCACGCGTGACCGTGGGATAATAGATAAGTTTATCTTTAACATATTCACCCAGTAACTCATCTTCAAACAAGTCTTTTTCAAACATCTCACGGTAGCCTAGTTCACTCACATAACGTACGCCATGCACCACGATAACTTTCTCAAAACGCTCATATACTTCTGGGTCACGGGCAAGTGACAAAAATGGTGCCAAGCCTGTACCCGTTGCTAGCATATACAAATGCTTGCCAGGGTTTAGGTCATCAAGTACTAGGGTGCCAGTCGGTTTTTTACTGACCAATAATTTATCGCCCACTTTGATATGCTGTAAAATAGACGTCAAAGGACCATCTTGGACTTTGATAGAATAAAATTCGAGCTCTTCATCATAGTTGGTGCTGGCAATTGAGTAGGCACGCATCAAAGGTTTTCCATTGACTTCCAGACCAATCATGGCAAATTCACCATTCCTAAAACGTAAACCTGCATTACGGGTAGTTTTTATGGTAAATAATGTGTCATTCCAATGATGCACATAGGTAACGGTTTCTTCATAAAATTTTGACATAGCACCCAACCTTGTATTGGTCATAGATAAAAATAAAAGTGAATAAAGAATAAAAAAAGCGGGTTAATATTGACATTCTGGGGCGATATGATAGCAAATTTTTGATGAATTAGTCGAATTTGGGCGTAAAAAAATGGCATAATCATAGTTTAAAATATCATATTTTAATGACCCATTATGTTACCACAACAAATTACCCTGCCGATTATCGGCATTGTGAACTCTCCACTTAAACAAAAGTTTGGCACGCCTCGCCAGCCCAATCTTGTGGATATCAACGCTACTATCAGCATGTTGCCACCCTACAATGTACTCAGTGCTTTTGAAGGCATTGCCCAATTTAGCCATCTTTGGATTATATGGCAGTTTCATCAAAATCGAGTCAATACAAATCAGTCAAATTTTCAGCCAACAGTCCGTCCACCGAGACTTGGTGGCAACCAAAAGATTGGGGTCTTTGCCAGTCGAAGTATGTATCGACCGGCAAATATTGGATTGTCAGTGGTCAAATTTTCGCATATTGAAAACACTGAGGCGGGTTTGAAGCTGCATATCATCGGCGGTGATATGATAGATGGCACGCCAGTCATTGATATCAAACCGTATTTGCCTTATAGCGATAGTATCGATGACGCGATTGCTGGGTATGCCAGCCAAAAACCCATCATCAAGTCGGTGCATTGGCATCCCGATTTATTGCCGGATTTATCCAATATTGCAGTAAAAAGTCAGCTGAAGCAAACAGATTGGCAAACCATCGAGCAACTCATTGCCCAAGACCCTAGACCTGCATATCGCCAGCAAGAGCTTAATACCCCATTTGTCATGCGTTATCAGAATGTCGATGTTCATTTTAGCCAGATAGCAGAGAGTGTTTTGCAAATTCAAGCCATTGAGCTATTAAACTAAACCGCGGCATGATGATATGAAAGTTTTTATCTAGCCGTATATTGCTAAACTGTTTCAAAAATTTTTACTTGTTCACAAAATACTGACTATATAGCGTGATTATTCGCTATATTTTTTTTGATTATTTAGTATGATATGGGCTGTATTTTACTTAGATAACGTTAGGACACCGTATGATTAAACTGGGCAAAATCAGTCAAGCTATGATAGGCATGTTGTTAATGGGCGTCACCGTGAGTGGTATCGCTGAAGATAAAAATAACGATACCATCGCAATCGATATGTCGGAATTATCGACCACCAAAGAAGAAGTGGCGGTATTACAAGTGTTATCAGAAATCTGCCCACCCATGCTGAATAAATCGCACCAAACAGGGTTTAACACCGCTTATAATGTCGAGCTAAAAAAATTAATGCCGACCATCAGCGATCCTCGTTTAGCGGTGCAGTACTTATCCTCTCAGCAAGATTACAAGCAAATTTTGAATGAAACCCGCCAATGGACGCTCAGTTATCCAAAAGCGGAGAATCTTGAACTATGCAAAGACCTTGCCAACAGTAAATAATAATTATAAGTCAACCTATCCTATACACCCCCTAACTGATTTAGGGGGTTTTATCCTCTGTTGCCGTAAAACCACCGACTTCAGGCGGTGGATATAAGGCAACTCCGTAGCTATGCTTACACACAGATGGTATTTAGTGCGGTGTATTTTGCTGTTCAATGTACTGGCGTATAATTTCAATTGGAGCACCGCCACAACTACCTGCAAAATAACTAGGCGACCACAACGCTTCTCCCCATAACTGCTCTTTAATAGACGGATATTCTTTTTTACGCAATAACCGACTAGACACGCCTTTCAAGCTATTCACCAAACTAGAAATAGCCACTTTGGGCGGATAAACCACCAGTAAATGCACATGGTCACTTTCACCGTCAAACTCTACTAGTTGCGCCTCA